>JAISZY010000107.1 GCA_031284375.1 Tannerellaceae bacterium
AAGTAGGTCGTTTGCAGCAGGTGCGCGCCGAGATGGACCATTATTATATAGGTATGATGAACGTAGTGGATGTGCGTCTGCTTACCATCAACACCCCCGATGCGCCGGTGGAAGAAGAAGAAGAACCCAGCGGCCCGGTGGAAGGCCGCGATACTACGCCCTCCCCTACGCCCGAAGAAAAAATCGTACACTTTGTGAAATCCCTCAACACGTGTATCGCACGCTATCATGCGTTGCTCAAGGTGCGTAGAACAAGGAAAGAAAAAGACGAGGACGAAAACGTAACGGAAGAAATGGAATAAAGCTTTTTATAAGTATTCGATTACTATTTATTTTTTGATTAGTTAGTAAGACTCCCGTTTCCCGGAAAACCGAGAAGCGGGAGTTTGTAATTCGTAATTCGTAATTCGTAATTAAAAAAAAATCGTGATGAGAAAAATATTTTACCTCTACGCATGCCTGGTGACGCTTGCGCTTGCCGGCTGTAAAAACCGGCAGATGACCGTTTCTTTCTCCGGATTAAACGGCGAATGGGACGTAGTAGAACTGAACGGGAACAAGCTCCCGGCCGAAGAAACAAAGCCGCGTTTGAGCTTTGACGCCGCAGGACGGAACCTATCGGCCAATGCCGGATGCAACCACATTGCCGGAGAAGTAGAGACATCGACAGATGGGAGCGTCCGGTTCTTGCAACTCGTCTCCACCCGGAAAGCCTGCTTACACGCGACACGGGAAAACCAACTTCTCAAGGCGCTGAACGAAGTAGTCCGATTCGAAGCCTCGAACGAAACAACAAAAACCCTTGTCTTTTACGATGCCAACCGGCAAAGATTGTTCGCCATAGAGAAAGCCGTACGCTAACCCCTCCTTCCACGCTTCAAAACATACCTCGTTTGAAGCAGCACGGAAAACAGAATCAACCCCAAACCTATGTAGAAGGAAAAGTTCAGCGCCTTCGCTTCGCCCAAAAAGAGCATGGCGAGGAGGATGCTGTACACCGGCTCCAAGTTGTAACTCAGATTCAGCGTAAAGGCGGAGATGCTCTTCAGTACTTCTATCTGCAAGATGTAAAGGAGCACCGTGCAACATATCGAAAAGACCAGCAACCAAAAGAAATCCCCCAGGCCGGGCAAAAGAGTCTCTACCGGAAAATAATGCAGATAGAAAGGCATCAGCACACTGAGGCAAAGACAGCCCCCTACCATTTCGTAGAACAACAAGACCGTGGCAGCCCGCTCTTTCCCCACAGATTTGTTGGCAATCGTAAAAAGAGCAGCCAGCAAAGAGGAAGCAATCCCCAAAAGAATACCCACGCGATAACGCACGTCGAAATGAAAAATCAGCAGAACGCCCAGCAGGGGAATGAAGCTGAACAAAACCTCTTTGACCAATATCCTCCGGCGATTCAGCAACGGCTCCAGCAGCGCCGTGAACAGGCTCGTGAGCGAAAAACAAACCACTCCGATAGACACGTTCGACGCCTTGATACTGCCGAAAAAGAAAATCCAATGCAGAGCCAGCAACGCCCCAACGCCCATCATCTTCGCCGATGCGCCGCCCAAAAGAGGCTTGTGGAGGATTCCTCCCTTCAGCCAACCCGTGGGCGCGAGTATCAGCATCACCAAGATACTGATAAAGATACGATACCAAACCAGCAAGCCTTCGTTGAGCAGGATAATCTTCCCCAATATCCCGGTGAAACCGGCCAGCAGGATGGATAGATGCAGTTGGATAAAAGCTTTGCGCATCGTTTGCCGTTTTTAATAATGAAAAGAACCTCCCCCCACAAACTCGCGCAGCAAAGACGTGCCGGGAAGCTCCCTGTCCGAAATGGGGGTGAAATACTTCAGGAAGCGCAGCAGCCGGTATGCCTCGGCATATTCGCGGTCGGATTCCCGTACTTCGCTCAATACCGGCTCGGCAAAACGCCGAAGGGCGGCCAGTTCGTACAGCATGGCGCTGTTGAACATCGCATCGGCCGTTTCCTGATAAGGAAATATCCATTGGTCTTCTCCCTTACGCACGCTGGGCCAGCGCGAAAGGGTATCGCGGGCGCTGTAATTGCGGAAACGATAGTCGCGGATGATACGGCGCAGCAACCGATTGTCCGTAGTGGGTATCCAGTTGTGGTTATCCAACGAGATAGACGTCAGCGCCGATACATAGACCCGGTATTTGCAGGCCGGGTCTATGTAGGCCGTCAGTTCCGGATTCAACGCATGGATGCCTTCGATTACCAGCAGGGAATTTTTCTCCAGCCGAAGCTGCTTGCCCTTATATCGCCGGACGCCGTCCTGAAAGTTATAGCTTGGCAGGTTTATCGTTTCTCCCCGGAGCAGTGTCTGCATATCGCTGTTGAGGTACGGAAGGTCGAGGGCGTAGAGCGACTCGAAGTCGTACTCTCCGTTTGAGTCGCGCGGCGTATCGAGGCGATTCAGGAAATAATCGTCCAGCGAGATACGTACGGGATGCAACAAATTTGCCATCAACTGTATGCCGAGGCGTTGGGCAAACGTAGTCTTTCCGGACGAAGAAGGGCCTGAGATCAACACCATACGCAAGCCGTCGCTGTATCGGAAGGCGATATTTTCCGCAATCCTTGCAATTTGTTTCTCCTGCATGGCCTCCGACACCAATACAATCTGCATGGTCTGTCCTTCGGCTATCGCCCGGTTCAGGTCACCTACATGACTCAAGCCCATGGCGCGTTTCAGGGTAAGGCTCTCCTTGTAGACGTCGAACATCTTATCCTGCCGCACAAGAGGCTCCAGCTCGGCAGGGTTGTTTTTCTGCGGGATACGCAGCAGCACGCCGTCGAAATACGGCATCATGTCAAACAGGTGAATATATCCGGACGAAGGCGTGAGGCATCCGTAAAAGAGGTTCGCATATCCGTCCAATTCGTAGAACGAGGTATAGTCTTTTCCTGTCGTTTCTATCAGCCGTGCTTTGTCTTCCATGCCTTGCCGTCGAAACAGGGCGGCGGCATCCGGCGTAGGAACACGTTGGCGGACAAAGGGAATATCGGCGTCGATCAGTTCCTGCATTCGTTGTTTTATCTTCTCTATCGTAGCCTTATCCAAGGGCTGTACGCCGTTATGTATCACGCAATAGTAGCCTCGCGAGATGGAATGTTCCAAGTTCAGCGTAGCCTGCGGAAGCGTATCATTCACCGCCTTGGAGAGGATATGGCAGAGCGAGCGCACGTACGTTCTCTGTCCGGAAAGGTTGGTATAATCCACAAATTCTACGTCTACGGATTGTCGGCAGCGATAGGTAAGTCCTTCCACTTTATTGTTTACCAAAACATTCATGGGGCGATACGGGAGCGGTTCGCCCGCTATCCGGTAGATTTCTTCCAATGAAGCGCCTTCGGGCGCCTCGTAGTAGCGTGTGTTATTCTTGCAATATATCTGCATATATATAATGTATAGGACGAGCGCAAATATACGCAATCCGTCCACATGCACGCCATGTAATATAGAAATTTCCACACGCATCTTATCGTGAGCCATCCGGAGGAAACGCTACGGATTCGTGACGAGTGGTTGGCGGCGAGTGGTTGACGCTTGGTTTATTACGGATTTTGCTTAAGTTTGCACCGTTTATTCACCCTAAGCTTTTACAGAATGGTTACAGACAACACAGACTTTTCGATTACACGCTGCGATTTGTCCATTGCGGAACATCGCCGGGCCGTTACGGCATTAATCAACGTATATATAGCAGACGAGATGGGAGGCGGTTCGCCTCTTACGGATTCCGAACAAGTACGCCTTGTAGAAGGCCTCGATAAACATCCTGCAACGGTGGTTTTGCTGGCCGCCTCGGCCAGCCGGTATGTAGGGATGCTGGTAGCGTTCGAGAATTTCTCTACATTCACCGCCCGTCCGATGGTGAATATTCACGACGTGATTGTACATCCGGAATACCGCGGAAAGGGCATAGGCCGGTTGCTGATGAACGGTATCATCGGCGAAGCGACTCGGCGGGGAGCTTCCCGCATAACGCTCGAAGTGAGGCAAGACAACCTCGTAGCGCAAGGGTTATACCAATCGTTGGGCTTTGAAGAAACTTCCCCCAGTATGTATTACTGGAGGAAGAATCTGAAGTAGGCCGGGGATTAGTCCTCGTGGTCGTGGTCGTGGTCGCCGCCTTCGTGCGAGAGTTCGATATTTCGCACGATGTAGGCCTCATTGCCCGAAGCATCGGTACAGAATACCTCCAAGTGATAATCGCCCGGCGCCGCATCTTCGGGGATAACGATGTCGTGGTGATGTATCGACGCATTTTTCTTTCCCGATATATCGCTCCAGGTTTGTTCGAAGAAGAAGGGAACGAGTTCTTCTTCGGCGCGGGTGGCTTCGTGGTTATGTCCGTCAAAGTTGTGATGTATCTCTACTTTGTATTCGCGCAGAAGGTCGTTGTCCGACACTTCCATTTCGAAATGCACCTCTTCGCCGATTTCCAGCACGTCGCCTTCGGCAGGTTCTATCAAGTTGATAACGGGCTTGGTGGTGTCGCCGCTTTCGCAAGACGCCAACGAAAAAGAAAGGATAGCCCAAAGGCCAAGGATGATAAGAGAACTATAATTTGTTTTCATTTTAAACTGTTTTTAAAAGGGATTTTTATAATAACTTGAAAGCTTCGTCCCGGTTCGGGGATTTCTACTTTCCGATAAAAACTAAGATGATTGTAAAAAGCCGTGTCTAACAGGTTGCGTACGGCCAGGCCAACCTCCGCCCTCGTACCGCCCAGGGCAACGGAAAAGCTTGCTCCCGCGTGCAGCAAATGAGCGCCGGGGGTGGCATCTTCGTTGCGTGCCGTGCGGCGCTGGGGGGCGATGCTTTGCAGCTCGGCGTAGGCTTCCACCTGCTTCCGCTTCCACGATAGCGTGTTGCGCATCGAGGTAGGCGGCGAAAAGCTCAGCGGGATATGCTCGTCTACATTATATGTATGCACATATTCGGCAGCAAAAGCATACGTAAACCGGCGCAGGAAATCTACCGACAACGAGGCTTCCGCTCCGGCAAAAACCGCCTCGGCTCCCGTGTAACGATAAATCTGCCCCGCATGAGGTAAGGCCGACCACTCGCCGGTAGGCTTCAGGTAGATATAATTGCCGAACCAGGCGGCAAAGGGCGAGAAGGCGAGCGACAGGCCCGGCGCTTCGTACGTATAGGAAACGTCGCACTGCCATCCTTGTTCGGAAGACAGCGAAGGGTCGCCCTGTTCGTGACGGAAAGCGCCGTGGTGCACGCCGTTCGAGGCCAACTCGTTGGCGCCCGGCAAGCGGAAACTTCGGCCGATATTCGCCTTAAACTGATGGGCGTCTTCCGGCGTCCAGACCAAGCCGGCCGAAGCCGAGAGGTCGCCGAATGAGCGGTTCGCCGGGTAGCTTCTCCAGCGGTAGGCCTCTAAGGTTTCGCCCGTATAGCCGCGTTCGCGGAGGTAGGTTTCGAGGTAAGGGTCTGCGTAGGCTTCGCTATGTATTTGTCCGAAGTCATAACGGAGACCTCCACTCAGGGTGAGACCGGGGCGAAGGTTGTAGGAGGCGAGCCAGAGAACGCCCGTCGTAAAACGGCGATATTCGGGCAAAAGAAAGGCGTATCCGCCGATACGGTTTTGCTGATACTGTACGTCCCAGCCGAAGGTATGTTCCCAGGCGGAAGTAGGGAATATCCGCAACTTTACGGACGAGCTGAACGTTTGGAGCGAAAAGGCCAATTCCTTATCCGGTTCTTTCTCCGGAGGTGTCTGTCCGGCGTAATGGGTATGGAAGAGGCTCCACTCTTCGCGGTCGTTCCGCTGGTATCCGGCATCCCACGAAGCGAGGCCGTAACCGAACGTATATTGCTGCCGGGAAGTGACCTTGAGGTGATTCACCCGGCTATACGGCAAGTCGATATTCCGCAAACTGCCGTCGGGATGCAATCGAGAGGCGTCGGGGATACCGTGCGCTCCGGGGAAGAAGCCTGTTTTCTGAAACGCATTACTCAGCGCGTAAACAGAGCCGTAAGCGCCTTGGCGGTATTCGGCATACAGGGAAGCGTCTCGCTCGAAGCCTGCGGTGTTCTTCAGTCTCCGCCCATGCACCGGCATGTATTGGGTCAGGTAGACGATGGTATCGGCGGGGATGCGATAATCGGCAAAATGCTGTTCGGAGTAACGCAGTTTGGCATACCATGCTCCCTGCCTGAGGCCTATCATCACCGAACCGGCCAAGGTTTCGTTTACCGATTTGGCCAATACAAGGGCTTCGCCGAACACCTGATTGTCGGCGGGCGGCGGAAGTTGAGTTATCTCAATAGCTCCTCCCATGGCATCGCTCCCATAGAGAAGCGAGGCCGGGCCTTTGCGCACAACGACCCGTTCCGCACCGAAGGCGTCGATCTCGAGGCCATGGTCGGCCCCCCATTGCTGTCCTTCTTGCTTGACGCCGTTTTCGGTCACGGAGATACGGTTGAACCCCATCCCGCGTATCATCGGTTTGGCGAATCCGGAACCTATATCCATTGAATGTATTCCCGGCAGGTGTGCCAACGTTTGCGTGAGGTTGCCGCTGAAGCGCTGTTGCAGGAATCGCTCTCCGGCGATTTCTAAGGGCAAGGCCGAAGCGCGCCCCATCGTCTTCCGATAGGATTCGCTCACAACAACCACGTCCTCCAAGAGGACGCTCATCGCGACCGAATCCTTCTGCTGCGCATATACAGGCAACCCCCAGCAGAACAACACAACCATGGCCGGAAGGTTTTTTCCTGCAAACACGATTGTTTTTTTATTTAAAGAGTTGTTGTAAGGGTGAATTTACAAAAGAGAGTAAACTTCCCGTGGCGGGGCGCGTGGAGTGGTGGAAAGATAGGATTGGGTATATAACTTTTTCTGCGGAGAAGCAGAGATAAAGAGAATGAACGTTCGGACGGGAGCAAGCCGGAAAGACGGCGTTTCTACGTAGGCGGACAGGGCAAACTGGCAGATAGGACAGTCGTCGCAATGATGATGATGATGCGTCGCGCCGGAAGCTTCGGGAAAAGCTTCGCAATGGTGAATATGCGTGGACTTCACGGCAAAAGGAAAAATCCATAACGCCGTGAGCAGCCATACCATTACTTTATTTCTCGCGTATCTTCTCATTGTGGAAACAAAGGTAGTAAAAGTAATCGACTACCTCTATAAAGCCGTATATAATCGTTCGATGACAGAAGTTCATCTTGTGCGGGTGGGGTTGCTTTAGCGGCTTTAAGTTTTTTTATTGCTATATCCGAAACATTGCACCTTTTTTTTCCGTTTTACAATAAATGAGTTAATCCTATTTATTACATGCAAACCAAAACATTAAACAACGACCTGATTGAGGCGATAAAAAGAAGCCTGCCTTCCGGAAATGGTCTGACCAAGAAATTAATGAATATCTTAAACATCGGAAAAGAAGCCGTGTACCGTAGATTGCGCTGCGAAGTGCCGTTTACTTTTGCCGAAGCTTCGTTGCTGTCGAAGTCTTTGGGTATTTCCTTAGACCATATTTCTTCTGCCTGCATGGGAGACCAGGCCCTGTTTCACCTCTATATAATGAATAACGAAGATCCGTTCGACACATATTATCGTACATCAAAAGATCTTTTACAGAATTATACGGCCATAAAGCATCATCCTGGAGCCGAATGGTATACGGCCTCGAATACAATTCCGCATGCTTTCTATATGAAGTACGAGTATCTGGCAAAGTTCCTTTTGTACAAATGGGTGTATCAACAGAACAGAATAGAGAACGTGAAGTATTATGCCGATTTGGAAATTCCGGCTAAGGTGAGGGAGATTCAGTTGGCGTACGCGGAGGAAACCAAGGCGTTGGCTTATTCGTGTTTTATATGGGACGAAATCATGTTTCTTTCGCTCGTAAACGATATACGGTATTTCTACGATATTAATTTGCTCACGGAGAAAGAGAAGAATCAACTGAAAGGGGAGCTTTTCTCCATGATGGATACCCTGGAGGGTTGGGCGGAGAGAGGGGAGTACGAAAACGGGAAGAAGGTATATTTCTACATCTCCAATATCAACTTCGAGGCTACATACAGTTATCTGAGTACAGACAGCATCAAGCTCAGCTTCATCCGCCTGTATGCGATTAATATCATCTCTACCACCGACCGGAGTATATTTGAGTATCAAAAGAACTGGATTCAGTCGCTGAAAAAATATTCTACACTCATTTCCGTAAGCGGAGAAAAACAACGGATTCGTTTTTTTGAAAAACAACGCTCGCTTATCGAGAAACTATAATTTCGTGGTTAGCGAATCACTCATTCGCTAACCACGAGATTACGAATCACTATTCCTCCTTTCGTTCGTCCGTCCAACTGTCTATTACGAGCGAGATGCTTTCGCGGGGTAAGGCGGAGGCGAATTGCAGGTCGATTACCTGTTCGTCGCCGGGCATGAGCGTAATATAGTTGTCGGAATAATGTACAGGCAGGATGCGCTTGCCGGTTGTTTTGTCGAACACTTTGATACGGTTGAAGAAGGAGATATGCTCTACCGCCTTGAGGCGTACCGTTCCGGTGTAGACGCCTCCTTCCTGCCGGAGCGTAGTCTGCACCTGAGGCGTGGTGCGAGGCAGGCGGGCAAGCGTGGTGTAATCTTTGGGATGGGTGGTGAGCCAGTAGATATTGGTGGTAAGACATTCTCCCTTTTCCCATACGCTTAGTTTGAGGAAATAAACGCCGTCTACCTCGTTCGGCGAGGGTTCGGGAACGGGGAAGAGCCGTTTTACTTCGTTAGACTGTATGACTACGGGTTCTTCTTTCTCCCATATCGTTTTTCCGTCGATGTTTCGAAGCTGAGCCTTCAGCACGAGGGAATGATTCCCTAAGGCGGTATGCACTATTTCCACCTGTTTGTCGGCAAGGTTGTATTGCGGATGCAAGGGTTCGCATCCTTTCCGCGTGCCGTACAACGAGGCGTTTACGTCCAAGAACCAGTCGTACATCTGTCCGCGGAGGGAGGTCCAGGGATTCTGGGTTTTCCAAATCAGTATCCCCGTGTACCATTCCCACATGTGCGAGGCGCGCCCTTCCATAAAGCTGCGGTATTGGTCGTAGTTGGCTATCTGGGCGTATTGGCTGTAAGTTTCTATGTTGGTTACCTTGCCGTAGCGTTCCAGATGATTGCCGTATCCGAGGTCTTTGTGGTATCTCCAGGTGGAGTGCACACGTGTTCCGCGGGGGAATGCGTTCAGTTCTTCTTCCGTCATCATTTCCCGCATACTCTCTACTTCGGGCGAACCTACCGAACCGGCTTCGGGATTGAATGGCGTGGAGCGGAAGGTAAAGAACCATTCCGGCTCCTGAATGCCGTAGGGGCCGTCGCCCACGCCTCCGATGGTATTTCGCGTAAACAGGGTGTCGGTAGAATAACTGATGAACAACCGGTTCGGGTCTAAACGGGGGAAGAGGTCTTTCTTCAGCGTTTCGTCTATATCTTTGGCCAACGGCCATTCGTTGCCGCCGCACCAGAGGCAGAGGCTGGGATGGTTGCGAATCATCTTCACTTGGTCTTCTACGGAAGCGAGGAAGAGGCGATGATTGTCGGGATATTCCCAGCGTCGTTCGCGCGAGTCGGCTTTGGTGGCGTCATCCCAGGCTCCGTTGCAGTCGCCGCTACCCAAAAGGTCTTGGAAGACAAGGAGGCCATACTCGTCGCAGGCTTCGTAAAATTCCGGGCGTTCCAGCAAGGCGCCTCCCCATACGCGAATCATGCGCAGATTCATTTCGGCATGGTATCGCACCTCGGCGCGGTAGCGTTCGGGCGATAGCCGGAGCAGCCAGTCGGAAGCAATGTAATTGCCGCCGGTTATATAGATGGGCTGACCGTTTACGTAGAATTTACGTCCTCCGGTATCGGGGCATTTTTCCGAACTTATCTCGCGTATGCCGTATCGCAGGGAGTGGCTGTCGGTTTCTTTTCCGTTGGTTTCGAAAGAAATCCTCAGCGTGTAAAGTTCCTGTTTTCCTATTCCGTTGGGCCACCAGAGGCGAGGTTGTTTGATGGTTTGTTCTTTGAGTTTCACCACTCTCTTTTCCTTTGCGTCCAAGGCGAGGGGTTGCCTGAGGCGAAGGCCATTGGTTTCGCAGACCAGCGTACCGGTTTGCGGTTCTTGCGAAACATTTTCCACTTCCACCGAAACGGCCAGGAAGGCATCCTTCTGCACTCCGTTCGGTTCTCGGACGCCGGGCACGCGGGTTGTCACATAAGGATGCTGCACCTTTACGGCTCCGGTGGCGGTGATGGCCACTTCGTCCCAGATGCCGGTATTCCGGTCGCGCACCGGCTGTATCCAGTCCCATCCCGGCGTGAATTGCATGGTAACGTTTCGCGCAATTTTTCCGTCGCCGCCTTGTCCGCCGTTCGGATTACCGGGGTTGTCGGGCGGATAGACGATAACGGCCAGGAGGTTGGTTTCCTTTTCGCCGGTTTTCAGATAAGGCGTGATGAGGTAGCTTTCGCGGAGGAACATTCCTTCGTGCGTATCGGCGTTGAGTCTTTTTCCGTTCAGGAATATGTCCGCCTTGTAGTTAATTCCCCGGAAATTAATCCATATCTGCCGTCCGTCTTCGGGTTGTTGCTTCACCCGGAAGGGTTTTACAAACCAGAAGGTGTAGAACTCATTTCCTACGTCGTATATATCGGGGATGAGTTGGTTGTTCATACTAAATTCGGGAGCGGGAAAGAGGCGGTTTTCCAGCAAGGTAGTCAGCACGGTGCCCGGCACTTTGGCCTTGAGCCATCCGTTGGAATCGAAGGGCTGCGCCGTAAGGAGGTTTCCGTCTGTTTTCACTTCATTGGCTCTTCGCGCATGCCATCCGGAATGCAGAACGGTTTTATCTCCTATTTCCGGCAATGTAGTCCACTCGTTTTGCGCATATCCCGTTGTTATACCACCTGCCGCCAGCAGGCATACGGTTGCTATGATAGGTTTCCAATACGTCTTCATCGTTTTATTCGTTCCAGAGGTTGGGGATGGCTTCGTGTCCGCGGGCTTTTTCGGGAGCCTGGGCGACGGGCGATGTTTCGCCGGCATGAATCGCATAGAGACGTTTGGCGGTTTCCATCATGGCTTCTACCTGATAGGTATGAGGTCGGTCGGTCACGTCTACCAATCCGCAGTTGTAGTTTTCCCCGTCGAATCGTCCGGTCAGGTCTTGGTCGTTCCACTGAAAATAAGCCGTACCGATTAATGCCGGATGCGCATAAGCATTTTCCGTATAATACCGATAGGCAACGCCCCGTTCCTTTTCCGAGTTCACCTGCCAGAGGGATTGAGCCATGCCGCGGTTTACGGTACCAAAATGATATTCTCCGATTATCATCGGCATATCGCATATACGCGCCGCCCGGTCCATCATTTCCTTACCCGGCCGGAGGTCGTAACAGTTGAAACTAAGGATATCGAACGAGGAGCGGCAAATCTTGAGCAGTTCTTCGTCCAATTCGCCGATATTGCCGAAGCGTATGCCTAAGTTGAGGTGATGAGGGTCGTATCGTTTCATGGTGTTCTTTACCGTTTGGAGGAAGATTTCGAAGGTACGGAAGATAAAGGCTTTGCGCAGTTCGGGCGTATCGCCGTTGGACAGGTATTGGGCGAGTTCGGTTTTGATGGGGCTGTCTTTGCCTTGGAGGATGATGTCGCAAAGGCGGGCTTCCTGATTCAGCCAGGCGGGTTCGTTTCCTACGAAATACCCAATCACCCAGGCGTTGTTTTTGTTTTCCGGCAGATAGGACTTCATGGCCGAATCGACCGTTGCGGCAAAGCCGGGCGCATAGACGTCGGACAATCCCATCAGACGACTTTCCATGCCTAATCCTCGCAACTGAAGCGTGTAGGCTTTCTTGTTCTGCCGGTATACGTCGGCGCTCGACCAGTTGGCGATGGTATTCAGCCCCCATTTATCCATCCGTTTGATGATTTGTTCGTTGGCTTTTTCGCGATAATGTTCGCCATATCGTCGGTAGAGGTTCCACAAGCCGAAGGAAATGAGGCGGGCGTTTCGTCGGTTTCCGGCGGCGGCGGTCAGTTCTTCGGGCGGCAGCTCTTTAAACATACCGGCTCGTTTTTCTATATCCCTCACGTTCCCTCCTCCTCCGGGGCTCACGCAATCTACGCCTACGGAGAGGAACAGATACCCTTCCGGGTCTACAAACCACCAGCGTTCGTCTACTTTCTCTACCCGGAAAAAGCCGGTACCTTTCACCTGCTTCTGCAAATATCCCCCGTAAGGGGAGTAATGATAATCGGCGGCCCTTACTACTTCTTTTTCTTCGGCCTCCCATTCGCTTTGCAGTTGTTGGAGCGAGTGTATTTTCCCTTCGTATGACATCAGGTTAGATTGTCCAAACTCGTCTACGGCCGGGACATCGCCCAAGTATTGGTCGCCCGGATCCTCTACGGAGAGGGCGATGGAGCGGATTTCAAATTCCGGATTCCCGATAGGCGCACGCATACGGATGCCGATGGAATCTACGCCATGAAGCGGGCTGCGTTGCCCTCCCAGGTTAATCCATCCGGTATAACGCGGTTGGTTGTAGGTGGCGGCCAGGTCTATGTTCGCATCCGGCAATTGGCGGTAAAATTTCAGAGGGATAGCCAGTTTGTTCCAGGCATTGGGCGTATAACTCATCACGCGAAGCTCGTTGTATCCCTCGTGGGTGGTAAAGCCCACGTGGAAGCGTTGGGAGGTTGTGATTTTAAATTCGAGAATCACGAAGTTGTATTCATCCCAATCGAGGGGAAGATTGGGCGTGATGTCGCGGATGGCAAATTTCTGTCCGGAAACCTCCTTCGCGCTGTCGAACTTAATCTTAAAAGTTTGGGGAGCGGGGTTACATTCGCTCATGAAAAGCAAGGCACAGACGGCCAAGCATACAAAGCATACGTTTTTCATAATGCATATCTTATTTAGTTATTGTTTATGGTTCAAAAATACCCTAAATAATCATACGACAAAGGAAATGTTTCATCTTTTTACATTTCAACACACGATGGGGTTTTCCTTCCTCCGGGAAATTTGCTTACTTTTGGAGGGATGAAAACCCGGAGGAAGACATATATACTGCGCGCGGCACAGTTTTGTGCATTGCTTGCCTTTTTCCCGTCCGTTAAAACTGACGGCAATCAGGTAGAATTGGGCTCCCCCGGAAGCTCGGGGGAACGCCCCGGAAGCGCGGGGGAATGCCCCGGAAGCTCGAGGGAATGCCCCGGAAGCTCGGGGGAACGCCCCGGAAGCTCGGAGGAATGCCCCGGAAGCGCGGGGGAATGCCCCGGAAGCGCGGGGGGAATCCCCGGAAGCTCGGAGGGAATCCCCGGAAGCTCGGAGGGAATCCCCGGAGCCGGGAAGATTTCCCGAAAGAACATGCGGCAATAATTTTAATTTTTATACCGCGTGCAGTATAAATAAGGGTTTCGCGTGCACTAATCGGAGTAAGATAGATAGAGATGGAGACGATTTATTTAACGATAAAACGACCGTGAACATCCTTTGTTCTCGGACTAAAAATGAGGAGAAAGAAAAAATGCTTTTGTAACTTTGTCGCAATAAAACGAACGTTTTGGGGTTACAGTAATAACGTGGATAAAATGCGATGATGAGATGGAGAACAAAGCCCTTGTCCGAATGTAGGAAACATCATTAAAAAAGTATAGTATATGTTGAACAATTTATTAAAAACAATCAAATTTACATCCGTTGTCCTGATGGGTTTATCGCTCGTGTCTTGTAACCGGGGGCAAACCCTCACAAAAGCCGAACGCAACGGTTGGAGGCTGGGTATACAATCTTATACCTTCCATCGGTTTCCGCTGACGGATGCCTTCGATAAAACCCAAGAGTTGGGTATCCGATACATCGAAATCTTTCCCGGTCATCCCTTAGGAGGTAAATGGGGAAAGAAAGCCTTTGGCTTCGATATGGACGAACAAACCCGCAAAGAAGTAAGAGAATTAGCCGAATCCAAGGGTATAAAAATTATTGGGACGGGCGTCTTTACGACCGATAATGCGGATGATTGGGAAAAACAATTCGCCTTTGCCAAAGCCATGGACATGGAATTTATCACCTGTTCGCCGGCTGTGAAAGACTGGGACTTGGTAGAAGCATTGGCAGAAAAATACCGGATACAAGTTGCCGTTCACAACCATCCGCAGCCTTCCGAATATTGGGAGCCGGGCGCTTTGTTGCAACAAATTTCCGGCCGCAGTAAGCTGCTTGGCGCATGTCCGGATGTAGGTCATTGGCGAAGAGAAGGTTTAAACCAGACGGATTGCCTCAAAAAGCTGGAAGGACGTATCGTATCCTTTCATTTTAAGGATATAGCCGGGGATGCGGAACAGCACGATGTGATTTGGGGTACCGGCATACTGGACGTAAAAGGTATGTTGAATGAACTGAAAAGACAACATTTTGAAGGTGTTATTTGTATCGAGTATGAATATAACTGGGACAATTCCGTTCCCGACATCAAACAATGCATAAACTACTACAACGAAGTGACGAACGAATTTTTTTAACACAGGAATAGCGAAAAATGTATTTTAGAGATATCATCGGTCAGGAAGACGTTAAACAACAATTGATAGATTCCACACGGAAAGGTGTAGTACCTCATGCCCGGTTGTTTTACGAGCAAGGAGGCGCCGGCGCTTTTCCGTTGGCATTGGCGTATGCAAGATATCTGAATTGCAGGAAACGTTCGGAACACGACTCCTGCGGATACTGTCCGTCTTGTTTGAAATATAATGAGTTGGCGCATCCGGATTTACACTTTGTTTTTCCGATAACCAAGAAAGAGAAGAAAAAAGAAGTCTGCGACGATTATCTTCCCGAATGGCGTTCTCTTCTGAAGAATCAAATCTATTTCAACCTCGACCATTGGTTGGAATCCATAGATCCGGGCAATTCTCAGGCACAGATTTATTCGAAAGAGAGCGATGAAATTATGCGTAAACTCAGTTTGCGTATTTATGAGGCCGATTATCGCATCTTATTCGTTTGGTTGCCGGAACGATTGCATGCAACCTGTGCCAACAAATTACTTAAAATCATTGAAGAACCACCGGAAAATACGGTGGTTTTGATGGTTTCCGAGGAACCGGACATGATACTGGGAACCATTCAGTCGCGCACGCAGCGCGTGAATGTACGCGCCATACAGACAGACGATATGGTAAATGCGCTTGTGAAAAACGAAAAAATGGAATTAGACTCTGCCCGGCATGTAGCTCATCTGGCAGGAGGAAGCTACATCAAGGCGATGGAAGTAATCAGTATAAACGAAGAAAATCTTATTTTTCTGGAACAGTTCAAGGAAATGATGCGAAATTCGTGGGCGCGGAATGTGAAAGGGATGAAAACGATGGCCGACCGGATTGCGAGTGTAGGGCGCGAACGTCAGAAAAACTTTCTCGCTTATTGTCAGCACATGATTCGCGAAAATTTCATGTATCGTTTCCAATCGCCCGAACTAATCTATACAAATAAGGAAGAGGCTGCTTTTGCTCTTAAATTTGCTCCTTTCATCCACGAACAAAATGTATTTGAACTAATGGATGAGTTAGCAAAAGCCGAACAACATATAGCTCAGAATGTAAACGCAAAAATAGTTTTTTTCGACTTATTCTTGCGTTTGACCGTATTAATCAGGCAGTAAAATTTGTTACCGTATGATTCATTCAAGCGTTTTAAATTCCTTTTGGAGTTCACGACGCGCAAAGAAGATACGGCTCTTAACTGTTCCTAAAGGAACATTTAATTTTTGGGCTATCTCTGTATACTTATAGCCGCTTAGATACATAGAGAGAGGGTATTTCAACTCGTCGCTCAGTTTGTTGATCGCATCCGTCAGAGCTTGTAGTTGGAAGACATAATCCATATTATCCGAATCCGATTCGTCTATCACATTCAAATGATAAATATCCTGCCTTTGATCTATCATGATTTGTGTTCGAACAATTTTGTGATAATTGTTTATGAAAATGTTCCGCATCACGGTTAATACCCAACCTTTAAAATTGATGTTGTCTACAAATTTGTCCTTGTTATCCAATACTTTCAGTGTTGTTTCCTGTAGTAAGTCTTCGGCATCATATTGATTTGAAGTAAGCGATAACGCAAAATTCATCATGTTTTCTTGGATGCTCAATAAATTTTTCTGAAATTGCAATGCATTCATGTTGATAATTCCTTTGTGAATATTAGAGTTTTTTTCCTTTAATTTGGTATGCGAAATGTACTGACAAAAATGTAAACGAGTGGAAGATTTTGTCTATATTAATATTCGTAATAGGAAATTTTAAGTGTTTGTTTTGTCTTTTAACGAAAAGATGTAACATTTGCAAGTTCTTCAACAAATTGAAACTTGCTTTTGCAATAAGTAGACTATAATATACAATAAAAATAAAAACAGAAATTATGACAAACAGAAAAAATGGCTACTATTGGCTCGTGGGATTATGGCTACTGTTAATCCCTTGTTATTCTCATGCAGAGAAAGAGCATCTTATATATAAGATCGATATTAAAAGAGAGATAGATAATACTACGCAGTTATACTTAAGCAGAGGATTGGCGGAAGCCTATTCTCAGAATGCATCCGGTATATTAATACACTTGAATACTTATGGCGGTCAGGTGGATATGGCGGATTCTATGCGCACAGCTATCTTGTACAGCCGGATACCGGTTTATGTCTTTATCGACAATAATGCCGCCTCGGCGGGAGCACTTATTTCTATTGCGGCTAAAAAAATTTATATGAGAAAGGGCGCCAATATCGGGGCAGCAACGGTTGTGAATCAAATGGGTGAGGCCATGCCCGACAAATATCAGTCGTATTTGAGGTCGATGATGCGCTCTACAGCGGAAGCACATGGAAAAGATACGCTTATACAAGGAAGAGATACGGTAGTGAAATGGATACGAGACCCGTCTATTGCCGAAGCCATGGTAGACGAGCGCATCGTTATACCCAACCTGATTGATTCGGCAAAGGTGCTAACACTCACTGCGGAAGAAGCCATACGATGGGGGTATTGCGACGGGATTGCCGAGTCGGTCGACGAAGTTATCACCCAACATATAGGCTATTCGGACTATGAATTGAAAAGTTATTCACCTTCCTGGGTCGACAACCTAAAAGGATTCCTGATGAGTCCGGCCATACAGTCGATTTTGATATT
>JAISZY010000167.1 GCA_031284375.1 Tannerellaceae bacterium
AGATGTATGTCGCTTATTCTTTTATTTGATTATTTTTGCGTGTATTATAAACTACACAAAATGAAGATAATATCATGAGAAAAATCGGTCTGTTAATCTTATTATGCTGCTTTGTCCGCCTGTTTACCCTATCGGCGCAGGTGCGTAGCGAGTTTCTTTTGGAAGAGAATTGGAAGTTTACACGCGAAGACAATCCCGATTGTGTCCAATCCGGGTTTGATGATAGCCGTTGGCAATCGGTTACCGTGCCGCACGACTGGGCGATTTATGGACCCTTCAGCCCATATAACGACAGGCAGAAGGTGGCTATCGTGCAGGATGGACAACAAAATGCGTTTCAGCAGGCGGGACGTACCGGAGGACTTCCTTTTGTGGGGGTAGGATGGTATCGTACCCAAGTGGATGTGCCGCAGTGTACTCCCGGAAAGAAAATGTTTCTTTTGTTCGACGGCGCCATGAGCTACGCCAACGTTTACGTGAATGGGACTAAAGCCGGACAATGGCCTTATGGATATAACTCCTTCCATTTGGATGTTACGCAACTGGTGAAACCGGGCAAACCGGTTACGATTGCCGTCCGACTGGAAAACCTGCCGGAATCTTCGCGCTGGTATCCGGGGGCGGGGCTTTACCGGAATGTGCATGTTATCGTAACGGAAGATGTACATATCCCCCTCTGGGGTACAATCGTTACAACACCCGTGGTGAAAAAAGAATTTGCAAGAGTCGTCCTGAAAACCCGGATTGTTCGCCCCGAAAAAAGCGTGCCTTCCCGTTATCGGCTGCTTACGGAGGTGAGAAACCCGAATGGGATGAAGATACTGGAAACGACTTCCGAATTGTCGGAATTTGATATGGATTGTTTTACGCAGGAAGTGATTATACGGACGCCGCGCCTGTGGTCGCCCGATACGCCGGAATTATATACGGCTGTTTCCCGCCTGTACGACGGCAGTGCGCTGAAAGACGAATACACCACCACTTTCGGCGTTCGTTCCATCCGGATTATACCGGACGAGGGGTTCTTTCTGAATGGAGAAAAACTGAAATTGAAAGGCGTATGCAACCATCACGACCTGGGGCCGCTAGGAGCCGCCGTAAACGATGCCGCTATCCGTAGGCAGTTGCGTATACTGAAAGATATGGGATGCAACGCCATCCGGACTTCTCATAATATGCCGGCGCCCGAACTGATTAAGGCCTGCGACGAGATGGGACTGATGGTGATGGCCGAAACTTTCGACGAATGGGCTGCGACCAAATCCAAAAACGGCTATAACCTGCTGTTCAACCAATGGGCGGAAAAAGATTTGATAAACCTTATCCGCCATTATCGCAACAATCCCAGCGTGGTGATGTGGTGCATCGGCAACGAAGTGCCCGACCAACAGACGGAAAACGGCATAAAAATCGCACGATTCCTCCAGGATGTCTGTCACCGGGAAGACCCCACCCGGCCTGTAACGCAGGGGATGGATCGTGGTATGGCCGTTATAAACAACAACTTCGCAGCGCTCATGGATGTAGTGGGTTTCAACTATCGTTTGTTTGTATATCAAGACGCGTATAAGAAATTACCGCAGCAAATTATACTCGGATCGGAAACGGCTTCTACCGTCAGTTCGAGGGGCGTGTACAAATTTCCGGTTGTACGGAAAGCAAATGCAAAATACGACGACCATCAAAGCTCCGGCTACGACGTGGAACATTGCAGTTGGTCGAACCTTCCGGAAGACGATTTCATCCACCAGGAAGACCTGCCCTATACCATCGGCGAATTTGTCTGGACTGGCTTCGATTATCTGGGCGAACCGACGCCTTATTACTCCGACTGGCCCAGCCATAGCTCCCTGTTTGGTATTATCGACCTGGCCGGTATTCCCAAAGACCGGTATTATTTGTACCGCAGTCATTGGAACAAAACGGCAAAGACGCTGCATATCCTCCCGCATTGGACTTGGCCGGGGCGGGAAGGCGAAGTGACGCCGGTGTTTGTTTATACCAACTATCCTTCGGCCGAACTGTTTATCAACGGAGTGAGCCAGGGAAAACGAACCAAGGATACAAGCATAACGCTCCAAAACACGGCTACGGATAGCCTTCCCTCGCTCGAACGACAGAAGCGTTATCGCCTCATGTGGATGGATACCCGCTATACGCCCGGTACGCTCAAAGTGGTGGCCTACGATAAAGACGGAAAAGCCGCGGCCGAAAAAGAAATACATACGGCCGGAAAACCGCATCATATCGAACTGTCGGCCGACAGAAACCGCCTGACGGCCAATGGCAAAGACCTTTCCTTCCTCCTCGTAAAGGCGGTCGATAAAGACGGCAACCTATGCCCCGGCGCCACCCATCAGATAAAATTCAACGTAAGAGGCGCCGGCCTTTATCGCGCCGCAGCGAATGGAGACCCCGTTAGCCTGGAAGCCTTCCAGGCGCCTCAGATGCAATTGTTTGGCGGAATGCTTACCGCCATTGTACAAACAACCGAACAACCCGGGCCGATTGTCTTCGAAGCTTCGGCCGCAGGCTTGCAAAAAGCCGTATTGGAACTAATCAGCGAATAAACAACCAGCCCGGACAGCGCTAATAAGAAATCACACAATCAAAGTTTCCGTTCTCCTTTATAAACAGAATGTGTGATTTCTTTTCGTTGTCTGTGAAATAAAACACATACAAAAGATCTGTTTTGTTCTGCATTATACGGAACTGATTTACCGTATAAGCGCCGTATTCGGACGATTGGAACTTCTCCCATATCCCCGCTTTCAGGTCTGTTTGCAGAATGTCGCGAAACGTACAAATCCATTCGTAATCGAAGGTAAATACAACCAAATAGTAGATATCGCCTTCGCGTATCGCTACATTTACAGCCAGTTCGTCTTTCCACAGGTCAATCATCCGGGGAGTATCGAAAAGCCGGTAAAGCGCCCGGTTTATTTCCGGAGGAATCACAACGGGAGACACGGCATAATCGTTCGTGCCGGACTTGGCCTTTATAAAATCTCCAAATTTGGAATAATGAAGACGAACAAAGCGGTTATCTCGCGTTGCGGAAATAACATACACCGTATCCATATCTTTGCGATCCAACAGATGAGTCCTTTCGATACTCCAGTCGGCATACGAACTGAGGTAGAATGTTTTCAATACGCCGGAACGAATCCGGTTGAAAGGATATTCTTCTTCCGACAAAAGCCATTCGCCTTCTTTACCAAACCAGGCATTCACAGGGATAGACATCCGCACGAAGCGGGCTACATAAAATTCGTTCTCCATATCCCAAAGGATAGCGCCGGCATCGGGATATTTTACGGAGAACGCATACAACACTTCTTGGCTTGGCATAACAGGGCGAACAATATCGCTGTTCGAATCCTCCGGCGAGCAATTTGTCAGGATAAGGATGGCCATGACAAATGCGCCAAGCATTGGCCGTTTAATCATTTGGGCGTTCATAGCGTTTAAGTTTAAAAAATGAGTAATCACATAGTATTTCATTAATAAAACAATGTATACGGAAGATTAGTTGCGACTTTCACAAAATATTATGTATTTTTTTTTGGGAGTGGAAAAGCCCGCCTTTGATTCGCTACATTCGCCGGAACGGAAAATGCGTCTTGATGATAATTACCCGGAAAATCGGAGTAATTACCCGGAAAATCGGAGTAATTACCCGGAAAATCGGAGTAATTACTCGGAAAATTGGAGTAATTACCCGGAAAATCGGAGTAATTACTCGGAAAATTGGAGTAATTACTCGGAAAATCGGAGTAATTACCCGGAAAATCGGAGTAATTACTCGGAAAATTGGAGTAATTACTCGGAAAACTGGAGTAATTACTCGGAAAATTGGAGTAATTACTCGGAAAACTGGAGTAATTACTCGGAAAATCGGAGTAATTACTCCGAAAACTGGAGTAATTACTCGGAAAACTGGAGTAATTACTCGGAAAATCGGAGTAATTACTCCGAAAATCGGGGTAATTATCGGAAGAATGCATAAAACAATAAATAACAGCGTATAAATAGTCTGCGAAAGGGTTTGACTATTTCTTGACAATGAAACGAAGTGGGGGAGTAGGTCTAAGGAATAAAATTCATAACTTTGCTTCATCATAACATTCCAACACACATAAAACAATATCAATATGAGAAATTTCACTATCATCACATGGAGTTTTTTGGCCGTCGCCTTTGTTTCCTGTCAGACCGACAAGCCGGAGCCGGAGAAACGGACGCCAATCGTTATCTCGCTTACCAAAGCCGAGGAGGTCATTATGCAACAAAACAATGCCTTTGCTTTCGACTTGTTGCGAACCGTTTCGCAGCACGAAACAGAGGGCAAAAATATCCTCCTTTCCCCCCTGAGCGCAACAATCGCCTTAGCGATGCTGAATAATGGGGCCGGCGGACAGACGCACAAGGAAATACAGGAAACGCTGGGTTATGGCGACATTACGCAGGACGAAATGAACGGATACTTCCGCAAAATGCTGACCGCCATGCAGGAGGCCGATACCGATGTGGCCTTCGAAACGGCACATTCGATTTGGATCCGCCGGAATTTCTCCGTCCTGGATGCCTTCAAGGATGTAAACCGCGACTATTATGATGCCGAGGTGAGGAACGAGGACTTCAATAACCCTCAGACCATAGACGTTATCAACAACTGGTGCGCCGATAAAACGCATCAGAAGATACCGGGTATCATCGACCATATCGACGAAGCAACGGTGATGTTCCTCATCCATGCGTTATACTTCAAAGCCGCCTGGACGTTTCAGTTCGACAAGCACGCTACCGGTACGGAGTTTTTCACCCACTACGACGGCACGCAAACGCCTGCGCCCATCATGCGCTTAAAGGAATCGTTTGCGCATGGCGAAGGCGAAACCTTCGATTTGCTGGAACTGCCCTACGGCAATGGTTCGTTCGGCATGATTGTGCTGCTTCCCAAGGAAGGCGTTAGCTTGCAGTCTGTTGTCGAATCGCTCAACGCCGAGACCTGGGCAAACGGTTTGCAGCAGATGTACAAAAAAGAGGTCAGCCTGAAACTTCCGCGCTTCAAGATTGAATACGAAAAGGATCTGAGCGACGATTTAAAGACGATGGGGATGGAATCCATGTTTTGCGATGGCTGCGCCGATTTTTCGCGCATTACCAATCCTTCTACCTTGCTTGTAACGCAGGTGAAGCAAAAAACCTTTGCCGAGGTGAACGAAGAAGGCGCCGAAGCGGCAGCCGTTACGGTTGTTGTGATGGGTCCGACCTCCACCGGTCCGTCTTCCGCCGTGGACTTCCATGCGACCCGTCCGTTCCTGTATTTTATCAGGGAACAGAGTACCGGCGCCATTCTATTCAGCGGCGCTTGTCAATCTCTTTAGAGGGAAAATCAGCGGAGCGAGAATGTCAAATCGATACCGGGGTCTTTTTGGGCTTTCAGCGCCAGCTTGCGGGCGGAGGTCGTTACCTTGCCGGTGATAAATTCGGGGATATTATACGATTTCATGAAACGGTGATAAAAATCCGTATCTTTTTGGGGAAGAAGGAAAGGCTTGGACGCTTTTCCTTCGCTGTTTATGTAGGCGATGTAGGGGCGGGTGTACAGTCCGTCTATCCTTCGGCTGCTGAAGATAATCCACCGGCTGTTGCTGCTCCAGGAGTGATAGCTTTCTACGTGGTCCGAGTTGAGGATATCCATCGGGCAATTCTCGCCGTTGGTCAGGTCGAGCATATACAAATCCGCATCTTTGTGCCAGATGGAGAAGTTGCCGTAGCCCGAAAGGGTGTACATCAGGAATTTCCCGTTGGGCGATACGCGCGGGAAGGAGGCGCTTTTTCCCTCCGCCGTGGCATGGTATAAGGTATCCACCACGGAGCCGAACGTGCGGGCGGCGGGGTTGAAGGAGATGGAGCAAAGGCTGTATCTTACTTCTTTGAAAGATTGCGGCATGGGCAGCGCCGGGGCGGAACAGAAGTACAGCGTATTTCCATCGGGCGAGAAGGTGGGGAACGTCTCGAAGTCGTTGGGCGAAAGCAAGGGGTGTGTGCTGAGTATTTCGTGCTTTTCGATGTCGTAGACCACCACATCGGAAGCTTCGTCGAAGACCTCCACGCGATTAGGGTCGTTGTGATGATAGCCCTGTTTGGTTTGATTTACCGAAAAAGCCACGAATCTGCCCGAAGGATGCCAGGAAGGATAAACCAAAGGCGCGATGGTTTGTTCGGTTTTGGTGTTCAGTTTTTCTATCCGTTCTCCGTCTATCAGGAGCGTGCCGGGGTAGGTAGCCCTCATGTGGAAAAGCATTTTTTCCGGATTTTGCATACAGAAAGAATGGCAGTTCATGCAGTTTTGTCCGCTCATCCGGTTCTCTATAATAGGCGTTTCCGTATAGTTTTCCAAGTTTCGTTGGTAGATACCCATTCGGTTCCAGAGTTCGTATCCCGGTTCTATCAGGCGGTAGGCAATGTAGGCGTCTACCGGTTCTTCGGCCACATGGAGGAGGAAGGGAGCGTAGTTTGTCCATTCTCCGCCGGC
This sequence comes from Tannerellaceae bacterium, assembly GCA_031284375.1. Classification (GTDB taxonomy): domain Bacteria; phylum Bacteroidota; class Bacteroidia; order Bacteroidales; family Tannerellaceae; genus DFXE01. The sequence continues at coordinate 6,545 of JAISZY010000167.1, forward strand.
GGTTCGGGCGGATACGGATACGGAAATAGATGCTCCTATGGCCTCGGCCAATAATTTTTTCCAGCGGGAGGCCGGTATCCGGAAACTTCCTTTCCCGGCTTTTATCGTCAGCCTTCTACTTCCGGCCGCGAAGACGGCATAGCCTTCCGTTTCCGGCGTTGTGAGGGCAAAGCAGAGCGGGGCGATATTGGGAGGGACCGTCACGTCGGCATAGTCGGGGAAGATAGGGGGAATAAGTTCGCTCTTTATCCCTTCCGGTACGTTGTAAGCGCACGAGGCCCACAAGGGGGCGATGGTGCATAAGAGGTATACAAGGTGTTTCATACAAGCAGATTATTTAAACATATAATAAAACCAGTAGGTATCTCCGTAGGCTCGCCGCATGAGCGAAGGCAGGGCGTTGGCGTTGCCGCTGCGATTGCCTTCCACTACTTGCCGTTTGTATTGGGCAAAGCGTTCGGCCACGGCATCGGAAACGCCGAAACGCTGCCAATAATCCGGGTCTTTTTCGGACAAAATAATGATGGCTTCCTGAAAAGCTATGGGCAAGGTGGGCAAAACGGGCGTAGCGTAATATTTCTCTATCAGCGCCTGAAATCCCTCCGGATTTTTTTCCGCCAGATAGAAGGCGCCGGCGTAGGTGATGGCTGTCCGGTCTGCAGGATGGGCTACGGCAATACGTTGCAAATCGGCGTCCAAGCCGTCGATGAGCGACAACGAAGCATTGGTTGCCAAACATCGGCGTTTATTGCCCAGCAGCGGGTCGTTTTCCACCTCGGTATCGTTGTACAGAAAGCGGCGTTGCGCTTTAGCCCAATCGCTGTAACCGTACGTATGCTCTAAGATAGCGATATATTTTTCCGCCACGGGATAAGCGCCGTAAACCAGGTTGGTTTGCACCAATCGTTTCAGCATACGCGGATTTCCTTCGCCGATGGTACTCATATAGGCTTGGAAAGCCATTTCCTGCGATAACGATGTGGCATGGATGGCAAAATAGACATCGCTCAATAAGATGGAAATGGAGGCGGTTTTGTTCCAATCGACCAATAATCCTTGCGGCCCTCGCTGGTCGTAGGCAAACATTCGGTCGCCCAATTCTCCTTTTTGCAGCAAGGCCAGATTCGCATATAAGATATACAGGTAGTTGGTAAGCGTCCCTTCGCAGCGTGTCAGTATCATGTCCCATTGTTCCGTTCGGCAGTAATAGTCGAGTTCCTTGATCCGGTACAGTTTCTTGTCGCCGTACTCGGATACGCCCCACCGGCACAGGGCGGCAATCAATACGGTTTGTAGCGCCATCTCCAGCCAGGGTCTTTTTTTCTTCTTTTCCGGTTTTCTACGCAGGATACGCGCCAGGACGAGAAGAAGCATCAGGGAATACCAGGAAAAATAAATCACATGCCGGGGCGCCAGATTGGGGTGATAATATCCATCGGGCAGAAAGGCATGGCGGTATTCGCCGTACAGGGCAAAGTACACGCTCAAAATGCCTGTCAGCAGCGCTTCGATACCCACGCCAGCCCACAAGAGCACGGAAGGAAGGACACTTTTGTTCTTCTCTTTCTTGTCAAGCAAGAGCAAGGCCAAAAGAGCATAGAGGAGAAAGACCGGCCCGGCGAGGCAGAACAGGAGAGGTATCGCGGCAAGATGTACGGCAAATCGGCCGTTGTTGTTTTTTATCTTCATCACAAAGAAGAACGTTGTTTCGGCCATAAGGAAAGCCACCGTGCCGTATGCCGGATAATTGAAATCGAAATGGGCGAACATCAGGGATACGACGGGCAGCAGGCAAGCAATCAGCAGATTTGCCTGCGGCGCTATCTGTTTTACGATACCGTACGCCAGCCATCCCGCTCCGACGAGCAGAGCGGCCGTGATTCCTGCTCCGGCGTAGGGTAGGAGGAAGAACTGGGTGAGAAACTCGGACAGTATCAACGCCGCCCCTCCCGGTTGGCAGAGATGTTCCATTACATAAGGCCGGATGTTTTGGAACAATTGGTTTTGCTCCACAAAATAAAAGTGAAACTCGCTGTACGTTTGCAGAAACGCAAACAATACGGCATAGACGGCCGGCCAGAAGAAGAGTCCTTTATGGTTTGATAAACGATTCATGGGAGGTTTTTTTCAAAAGGGTTTGTATTTGGATTGTCTCAGTATGTCCTGTGCGTTGGTTTCCTGTATCAGGCGTTCCGGTGTGGCGCCGGTTTCTTCCATGTACCGGCGCACTATTTGAAGCCCCATCCAGACGCCTACATTGCCCGGCGCTTCGTCGGAGAGGAAAGCGGCCGGCGTATCTTCGATGTATTTGTTGGTCGTTATCAGGTCGGGAGTATACAGATGTTTGCGTTCTACGAGGGTTTTCCAGATTTCCGCCTCATTCATTTTGCACCAGTTGTAAGCCTTTTCCGTAAAGCCCATCAGCACATGCGGCGGTATGTCCGGCAGGGCCTGCTGAACGAGGTATTTTATCTTCCCTTCGTACACCATACGTTCCAGCAATACGTTTTCCTTTCCGGCAAAGGGATATTCGGACAGCAGCCATCCCGTCAGATAATCGGGTACGACACGGGCGCGTTGCATCTTTTCGCGCTGGAAATCGTAGAAGAAATTTTGGTAAAGCGGGTAGTCCGTCCCCATGTATTTGTCGATGGAAAGAGAGAGGAGATGATGGGCTGCCCATACGTTTTGGCTCAGTCCGGACACATGCATGTAAATCCGGGGAACCGGCATGGCGGGAAGGTTTGTTTTCAGGTAGGCAAAGGCTTGTCCCAACGTTTGTTCGATGTCGGCTATGGAATCGTATTGCTCGATGGCTTCGCGGTAGAGCTTCCGCAAGGTAGGTTCCGAATAAAACTTTGCCAAACGGTCGAAGAATCCCGGCGTTTCCGTCGTTGGCATATTCAGCAGGCCTTTTCCGGTCACTTCCATCATTTCCGGATAATCGCACAAGAGTTCTCCCTGTATTCCTACGTCGTTTCCCGACGTTATCAGCCGGTATAAGGCTTTGTCGAAGCGGTAAATCTTTATCGGGTCTGCCTGGGCATACACGTCTTTTCCCTGTCCCTTACAGCCGGTACAGCAAAAGATGAAAGCGATGATGAAAATGATTTTAGACAACATACGTAAATGGATTATCGCCCGGATTCAGCGCCGAATAGGTTTTCTTCCCTTTCAGGTAGAAAGCAATAATCAGGCTGTGGGGCATTTGTTCGGGGATAGGGGTAAGGGTTGTTTTCTCTATGTTCTCTTGCCGGACAGAGAGATAAGAGGGCTTGAGGCGATGAAATTCCCGGCGAGCGGCGTATACCGCCCCGGCATCGCGCAGATGTCCGTTCAACAGAAACTTGACAACGGCCACGTAGTCCAACCAGAAGCGGATACGCATCACGCGAGGCAGTTCGCTTTCCGGAAGGTTCTTATAAAGCATCAGCAGACTGTTGCGAAAGTTGAGGAAGGTTTTCCGGGGATTTTCCGCCGCAAGGGTGGCTGCTCCTACATGATAAACCGTAGATTGAGGGGTATAAACCAAACGATATCCCCGGCAACGCATCCGCCAACACATGTCTACTTCTTCCTGATGAGCAAAGAAACGTGCATCCAATCCGCCCGCCGAACGGTATACCTCCGTGCGGACAAACAGGCAAGCGCCCGTGGCCCATAGGATATCCGCCGGCGTATCGTATTGACCCCGGTCTTCTTCCACCACATGAAGTAGTCGCCCGCGACAGAAGGGATACCCATACCGGTCGATATACCCGCCGGCCGCTCCCGCATATTCGAAAAACGACCGGTTCCGCCACGACCGTATCTTAGGCTGCACGCAGGCGATGGCGTCGTTGTTGTCTAAGAGGGCAAGGGGAGCGTCGAGCCATCCGGGAGTTACTTCCACGTCGTTGTTGAGCAAGACGGCGTATGTTGCATCAACCTGCTGCATCGCTAAGTTATAGCCTTGGGCAAAACCATAGTTTTTATCCAGCGATATAACGTTGACGGAAGGGAAGCGTTGTTGCAGGAAGGCGACAGAGCCGTCGGTCGAGCCATTGTCTGCCACGATAATTTCCGAATATTCTGCGGCGGAATGTTCGATAACAGATGGGAGGAAGGATTCCAGCAACTTCCTTCCGTTCCAGTTCAGTATAACGATTGCTACTTTCTTCATAAGGCATCTTCGGGTTTATATTTCCAGCGTTTATGCGTCCAGAGCCAGTACGCCGGGTTTCTTAATATGGTTTGTTCCATCAGGCGGATATATTGTTCCGTATGATGATGGATGGGCGTTTCCTGTGGCGTGGCCGTAAGCAAGTTAAATTCTACGGTGTAATAGCCTCGTTTTCGTTTTTGCACATCGGCATAGACGATGGGAATGTTTAGTTTGCGGGCGATACGTTCGGGGCCGGTCAGTACGGCGCTGTTCTGCCCCAGAAAGGTAGTCCAGTAATGCAGGTCTGCCCGTCCGGGTGTTTGATCGGCCAGGAGGACGACCAGGGCGGGGGTTTTCTCTCGTTTCAGTCGCACCAAGTCGCGCAGGGTGTCGCGCCGGCGGATGCCGATAGAACCAAAACGCGACCGGAGGTACACAAACAAACGGTCGAAGACTTTATTATTCAGCGGACGATAGATGGGGTACATCCGGGCTTGTTGGAAGAATCCGTTGCCGGCGGTAAACCACTCCCAATTGCCGTAATGACCCAGCAGAACAAGGATGCAGGTATGCCCTTGTTCCACCAAACGGTCTATCAACTGAGGGTTTGTCATGCAAGCCCGACGTTGGATTTCTTCTTCGGATATATGCGCCAACTTGATGGTCTCTACAAAATAGTCGGCAAAATGATGATAAAAGTCGCGCTCCATCTGCCGGAGTTCCTTCGGTGTCTTTTCCGGGAAAGCCGCCTTCATATTGCGGCGGGTTACTTTGAGTCGGTAGCCGGCAAGCCGGTACATCAGCAGGTATAAAACATCGGACAGCACATACAGCAGTCTGAGGGGAAGTATGGCATGGAGCTTCACCCAAATGTACAGCAAGGCGTATCCTATCTTCTTACTCATGGCGCTGAAGCTTTGTGCAGGTTAAGGCCGTTTGGTCCGGATTCCATCCGGCCAGGAGTACGCGGATCACTTCATTGGCCGATGCCGCAACATACGGAGTTTCTACTTTGATGTAATTTTCCGTAAATCCATACATTCGTTCTCCCTTCCGGGTGTGTTCGAACAGTACATCGGCCGAACGGCCAATGTGCCGTGCATAAAAAGCGTGTTGTTTGATTTCAGACAACTCCAGCAATTGCCGGCTGCGTGCCTGTTTGGTTTTGGGAGGCACAACGTGCGCAATCTCCAACGCCTGTGTGCCCGGTCGTTCGGAATAGCTGAATACGTGCAGCCGGGCGATGTCGAGCGAACGGATAAAGGCGAATGTTTCGTCGAACAATTCGTCCGTCTCGCCGCGTGTGCCCACAATCACATCTACCCCAATGAACGCATCCGGTATCATCTCCCGAATCCTTTCTACCTTATACCGGAACAAAGCCGTATCGTATTTTCTGCGCATCCATTTCAACACCATATCGCTTCCGCTTTGCAGAGGGAGATGAAAATGGGGGGTAAAACGTTTGCTGCGGGCCACGAAAGCAATCAGTTCGTCGGTCAGCAAGTTCGGTTCGATGGAAGATATACGGTATCGGGCGATGCCGTCTACTTCGTCTAAGGCGCGTATGAGGTCGATAAAGGCCTCGTGGGTACTTTTGCCGAAGTCGCCGATATTCACCCCCGTCAATACAATTTCCTTCCCTCCCTTGCGAGCCACTTCTCCGGCTTGACGCACCAGATGGTCGATGCTCCCGTTTCGACTGCGTCCGCGGGCGAAAGGGATGGTGCAATAGGAACAATAGTAATCGCATCCGTCTTGTACTTTAAGGAAGTGTCGGGTACGGTCGTCCGACGAGCAGGAAGGCGAGAAGCTACGCACGTTCCGGATGGGGGAAGTAACCACGGCGCTTGTTGCCCGGTCTTTATCCAAATGATGAAGATGAGAGAGAATATCGGATTTCTGTTCGGCTCCAAGCACTAAGTCTACTCCCTCGATACGGGCCACTTCCTGGGGTTTGAGCTGTGCATAGCAACCGGTAACAATCACAAAGGCGTCCGGGTGCAACTTATGAATCCGCCGGATAGCCTGCCGACACTTCTTATCGGCCAATTCCGTAACCGTACAAGTATTAACCACACATATATCTGCCGTTTCCCCACTACGCGCCCTGCGTATACCCTGTTCGCTCAATAGCCTTCCGATGGTGGATGTTTCGGCAAAATTCAACTTGCATCCCAAGGTGTAATAAACCGCCGTCTTGTTTTCGAATATTGTTTTATCTATCATGTTACAAAAATTTCCACAGCTTGTATCATGCCGTGCACATCATAAACGGCGGATTACTTCCTCCGTAAGGCCGGTCAGTTCGATGATTTCTTCCATCGGCATACCTTTTTTCAGACAGGCGACGGCTATTTTTTTCATGCCTTTCTCC
>JAISZY010000247.1 GCA_031284375.1 Tannerellaceae bacterium
CTTCGCTTACGAATTTACCACCGACCCGGAAAGAACCAACTACGACCTGAACGGAGCCAACACCTCCGCCGTAACAGGATACCGCCTCCAACGCTTCGGCAACGACGATACCAAATGGGAAAGCGTGGATTCGTACAGCATTGGACTGGATGCTACCCTTCTGAATGGTAAATTTGGGCTGGGACTGGAATGGTATAGCAAGAAAACTTCCAACATGCTCCTGCCTGCCACTTACTCCGGATTAGCCGGAGAAGCAGCCGTGGGCGACGATATAGACAAGGTATTCCTCAACTTCGGAGATATGAAAAACACCGGAGTGGAAGCCACGTTCAACTATCGCGACAAGCAGGGAGACTTCTCTTGGGATATATCGCTGAACCTCTCGCACTACAAAAACGAAGTACTCAAACTGTCCGAAGCCGACGATTACGCTATTTATAAAAATGGTACCCGTATGGATGCAGGCCCCGTTACCCGTACTACAAAAGGACGCCCCATATCGGAGTTCTTCGGATACAAAGTGAACGGATTCTACGAAAACGTGCAGGATGTATTGGCCTGCCAACCCTTAGGACAGAACCTCAACGCAGAAGAAGCCAAAGCCTGGGTAGGACGATTCAGATTTCAAGATACCGATGGGAACCATAACCTTACAGCCGCAGACCGCATATCCCTCGGCTCGCCTCATCCCGACCTCCTCGCCGGACTGAATGTAGGATTAAGCTACAAGAACTTCGACTTCACCATGTTCTGGTATTCCTCCATCGGCAACGAAATGTTCAACAACGTTAGGGCCTTTACCGACTTCAACCTCTTCCGCGGCCAGCGCTCACCCCGCTCGCTATACGAATCCTGGAAGCCGGGAGCCGACAACAGCAACGCTGTTCTCCCGCTGCTCAATGCACAAGACGGATACTCCGGCTCCGTGCCCAGCTCATACTTTGTGGAAGACGCCTCGTTCCTTTCGCTCAAGAACGTAGTAATCGGTTATACCCTGCCTGCCGCCCTGCTCCGGAAAGCTACGATACAGAACCTGCGCCTCTATGTACAGGCTGAGAATACGCTCATCCTCACGAAGTACACCGGACTTGACCCCGAACTTACCAATACGGATATCAGCGAAGGAAATGGAGCCGACCTCAGGAAAGGACTTGATATGGGAAGCTTTCCTACCATCATGCGTTTCATCGTTGGTTTGAACTTTACATTCTAATATATAACCATTAAAGCTATCATTATATGAAACAATATATGAAAATTGCGCTGTTCAGCGCCTTCTTGCCTCTCCTGCTGGCTTCCTGTGGAGAAGATTTCCTCTATAAGGCGCCCCAGGGAAGTATCGACTCCGATGCCTTGGCCAATGCACAAGGCGTGGAACTGCTTGTTACCAATGCCTACGCCACCCTGACCAGTCCCGAACACCAATGGGGCTCCAGCATCTTCAACTGGACGTTTGGGGGCATGTACGGAGGCGATGCCAATAAAGGTTCCGACAATAACGACCAGAGCGTATTGAACAGTATGGAAACCTACACCCTCCTGTCTACCAATTCCTACCTCAACGAGAAATGGAATTGGGTTTATGCCGGTTCCAAGCGCGTGGCGCAAGCCTTAACGCTGGCCGAAGCGGCCGAAGATATGGATGCAAGCCTCAAAACCATCCGCACGGGAGAACTGTACTTCCTGCGCGCCATCTTTTACTTTGAAGGCTATAAAGTGTTTGGCCCTTACATTCCTTATGTGGACGAAGCGATGCATGCCGCCGACAATAACCCCAAGGTGAAGAACGATAAAGACATATACGACAACATCCTGGCCGACGTAGACAAAGCCATTGCCAACCTGCCCGAAAAACCCGATGCAAACGGACGCGCTTACAAATGGGCGGCCAAAGCGCTCAAAGCAAAAATCCTGATGCAAAAGGGAGATCTGGCGGCAGCCAAACCTATCCTCAAAGATGTGATTGACAACGGTACGACCGCCACAGGCAAAAAATATGCCCTGGCCAACGACCTGACCGACAATTGGGATTCATACAAAGACAATACCAGTCCGGAATCTATCTTTGAAATACAGTTCTCGGCCGACGGAAACAACAACGGCAACCAAGGCATGTCGCTCTGCTATCCGCACAACACCGGAGCGCCCGGCGGATGCTGCGGCTTCTATCAGCCTTCATACGAATTGGCCAACTCCTACAAAGTAGATGCCAACGGACTGCCTTTCCTTAATAACGAATACCGCACCAGCCCAAGCATAAGCGTAGATGACACCCAGGCCGTAGACCCACGCCTCGACTTTACGCTTGGACGTACAGGCGTTCCTTACAAAGATTACGGACCGGCATTAGACGGCTGGATACGCGATAAAAACAACGGTGGCGTATTCCTTCCCAAAAAGCACGTATATAGCAAGGCCGAAGGCGATGGAGGTCTCGGACGCGGAAACATGAGCGGCGGATGGGCGCCCGGCTCGGCTATGAATATACAGTACCTGAGTGTACGCGACGCCATGCTGCTCTATGCCGAATGTTTGGCCGAAGATGGCGAATTGAGCGCCGCCGTAGAACTTGTCAATCAGATACGCACACGCGCCGGACTGGATGTAAACATCATCAAGGGAGACAACGGACAGCCGGCTGCCAACTATAAAGTGGCTACCTACCCGTCTACGCATGCCGCCTTTTCCGACAGGAATACCTGCATCAAGGCCGTACGTATGGAACGCAAATTGGAACTCGCCATGGAAGGCTCCCGCTGGTTTGACCTGGTACGCTGGGGGAACGACTATATGGCCCAATATCTGAGCGATTATATAGACTACGAAAAAGAATACCTCGCAAAATTTAAAGGAGCCTCCAAGCTCACTGCCGAAAAAGTTGTATTTCCTATCCCGCAAAATCAGATTGATATGATGGGGAACGACGAAAACGGTCAGCCGTACTTAGTACAAAACTCTGCCTGGAAATAACATTCCGTTGTTGGAACTACTGCAAAGCCATCCCGCCACTTTCGGCCGGATGGCTTTCTTTGTTCGTTATTATCAGCTCGTCCGTCCCAAAGCCATCTGCGAATGAAACTTAATACATTATACTTCCGTAAAAATTTATCACTAATTTTGTAACGACGAATACAAAAGAAGAATCATTATGACATCAAAAAATAACAAAGAAAGAGTGCTGGTTTCCTTCGATTGGGCATTAAAACGACTGTTGCGCAACAAGGCCGATTTCGATGTAGTGGAAGGTTTTCTGAGCGAACTGCTGGAGCGACCCATCACCATAACCGATGTGCTGGAAAGCGAAAGTAATAAGGAACATCCCACAGACAAACACAATCGGGTAGATGTGGTTGTGAAGGACGACCGAGGAGAAATCATCCTGATTGAATTGCAGTTTATCTTAGAAATAGATTATTTCCAACGTATGCTCTACGGAGCAAGCAAAGCCGTGGTGGAACGCATGGAGCAAGGCGATAAATACATGAAAATAAACAAAGTATATTCGATAAACATCGTCTATTTCGACCTCGGTCACGGGAAAGACTACGTCTATTGGGGAAAGACGCATTTCAAAGGCATACACGACCATGAAATACTCAAACTTTCGGAAGAGCAGCACAAGATTTTCGAGAAAATCGAAGCAGGGGATTTATTCCCGGAGTATTATATTCTAAAAGTCAACAATTTCGACGATGTAGCCAAAACGTCGCTGGACGAATGGATTTATTTTTTGAAAAACAACAAGATAAAAGAAAATTTCAGAGCCAAAGGACTAATCAAAGCACGCGATATACTGGATTTCCATCGCTTCTCGCAGGCAGAACAGAATGACTACAATGCCCTATGGATGGCAAAAAGTCATGCTCGCAGTCAGATAGCCTCTGCCAAACAAATGGGAGAATCGAAAGCGGAAGCAAAATATTCTAAAGCGATTAAAGAAAAAGACAAGGCGATTAAAAAACAGGATAAAGCGCTCAAGGAAAAAGACAAAGCGCTCAAGGAGCAAAAAAAAGCGCTCGAGGAACAAAAGAAAGAAATAGAAGAATTAAAACGTCTTTTAAACAAGAACTCCCCCGACCAATGATTGACACAAAAATACTATTGCATTTGCAATTCCATCTGTCCCTTACGAGAAGACTGCGTAATGCGGAACATTTTCGAACGCCTCAAAACCGACAACGAAACCTTTATGACGCTTTATGCTAAACCGATATACCCAATTAATCAACGGACTTATCCTCACGCCCGCAGGCATCCTGCGCGATGCGCATCTTCTGTTCTCGGAAGGGAAGATAGTGGAAATAAGCACGCAAAACGTCGAGATTTCCGGCGCACAAATCATCGACGCCCAGGGACTGTATATTGCTCCGGGCTGTATCGACCTCCATGTGCATGGAGGAGGGGGACACGATTTTATCGAGGCTACGCCCGAAGCCTTCTACGCCGCCACCAACGCTCATGCCCGGTGCGGCACAACGGCCATCTACCCTACATTGGCCGCTTCGCCGCGGGAAGTCTTCGACCGTGCCATACAAACCTGCCGGACCCTCATGCACAATCCCGGAGACGGAGCGCGAATCATGGGTCTACACTTGGAAGGAAATTATCTGAACCCCCTTATGCGAGGCGCTCAAGACGCGGCCTTTCTTTATCCTCCCCGGCCGGAAGAATATCGCGCGATACTGGCGCATGGTCATTGCGTGAAACGCTGGAGCGCAGCCCCGGAATTGGAAGGCGCCTTAGACTTTGGGCGCTATGCCACCGAACAAGGCGTTTTGGTATCCATTGCACATACCACCGCCACCTATCCGCAGGTAAAAGCAGCGTTGGAAGCCGGCTATCGGCACGTCACCCATTTCTACAACGCCATGACAGGCGTACACCGAAGGGGAGAATTTAAGGAAGAAGGAACCATAGAAAGCGTTTATCTGACAGACGAATTAAGCGTAGAATTGGTGTGCGATGGCATCCACGTACCTCCCACCATCCTGCAATTGGTCTATAAAATCAAGGGAGCCGAACGGATTGCTTTGGTGACCGACTCCATGCTTGCGGCAGCTTGTCCGGACATCGGCCGGATGTATGGCGGGAGAGTTATCCTGGAAGACGGCGTATGCAAATTGGCCGACCGTTCCGCCATTGCCGGCAGCATCGCGACGATGAACCGGACCATCCGCACCATGACGCAGCAAGCCGGCGTCCCTCTGACAGCCGCCGTCCGGATGGCCTCCGAATCCCCCGCCGTCATCCTGCGTATCGACGACCGAAAAGGTAGCCTGACAAAAGGAAAAGACGCTGATATCATCCTTTTCGATTCGGATATCAACGTCTTGATGACTGTTATAGAGGGGCGGATTGTCTACAACGGTATGTGAGGGGGGGCGCTAAGACAGAAGTTTTCTAAGTGCAAGACCCAATTCTGCAATTTTAACAACAATATCCCACGCTCCGGGTTTAGCGCCTTGTTTTACAAGATTCCAAATTGTATCGCGATCCATCTCTCCTGTTCTATCCACATGCTGTATGCTTTTTATAACCTTATCTATTAATTCTTGTAATTCCTCATACGCTTTTGTTTCATCACCCCCTTTGTATGTCAGTTCTACCGTAAAGTTGTCTGTAATATTACCGTCCGGATTTACCCGTAAGAAAAGTACGAAGGGATATTGCGGCATATCATATTTCCCGTATCCCAATTTATCCAACAATTGTGCTACGTAACATTCGGGAGACTGCTCGGTATTATATTCAACAGGTATCATCTTTCCGTATCTTTTTTTAGATGTAGATTGTAATACCGTTGAAACTTGCTTTGTTGTATGCTGGGTGGAGTCTAAATAGAAGAAGGCTATTTTGTTGCCGGAACTTTCGTCAAGAGCGCGCCAATAGTCTTTGTCTGCAACAGCTTTAATAAAGGCAGGATTATCCAATTTGTAGGCAAGAAGAACAACGGTTAAAAAACCTCGCCGGTTTACGGCCTCATTTGCCAACTTCTGCAAGCGGGTGTAGAAGTCGGTGGGGGTTATCTTTTTCATGGCATCAGAGCAAAAACAAAAATTCTCCGCAAACAATTATTATTAGCGGAGAATCACTTTTGAAGCCGACATCTGAGATCTCATACTCCTCCGAATAGATTCTTCTCTCACTTTTTTGATTTCTTCTGCAAATTCTTCAAGGCCTTCGTAATATGCCTCTATCTGTTCTTTAGTGCGTACTACCTCTTTTGCCAAAGGTACGTTTGATCTTTTAAATTGCTCCATTATTTTCTGCTCTTATATGTTATACATAAAATTTTTAATATTACTTTCAAATCTATTGAACGGTTGCAAAGGTAAAACATTTATTTCATTTTCCTTACTTTTTTCCGCAGAATCCGGCTCTATATACTCTTCGCGAAATTTATTAATTGTCGGCTTTTCGCTCTTGTATGCTATCCGTGTTGAGTTGGCGATGAATAGCAACGATTCATTTTCGATATACCTTGGTTCGGTGGCATCCAATATAATTAATCCGTTTATCTTTTTATCTTTCACAAACTCGGGAGCGGAAAGTTCTCCCACCCAGACGAATTTAGGAAATTCCATTTCAAGTATTATTTGCTGGATATGTCGATTCAATTCCTCGTTGTGCATAATGTATTGTTTGTAGGATCTGCTGGAAGTTAAAAAAGTTCGGAGAATGATTCGATCATCCCATTGGGGATTGAGATAGCACGACTTGCGATTTTTAATGTAACTCAGAATCTGTTGTTTTGCCTCATGTGCATCTAAATATATCTTCGGATAAAGTGGTACAATAAAATGAGTTATTTTCCATTCCTTATAATATTCCAATTTATAATAATCCAATGGTTCTTCCAGATAGGCTTTTTGATAAGGAGGGCAATTGTCGTCCATAAAAATGAACTCTTTTCGTACCTTATCCCAGTCGTATACGTTGATTAAGCCATCTGTTTTTCCAAATGTTTCAAATTCCGGATCACGGAGACATTCTTCCATATTCTCTTCAACGTGTCCTACACAAATAATAGCATGACCTTCGGAATTTGGCACATTCGTATCTTCTATGGTTACTACAATAGGCAAGCCACTTTCAATATAACAACTAAAAAGCGGTTCAAATTCCTTATCCTTATCCTTATCCCATTCTTCCCTTGAAAATATTTTGGGCCCCAATCCGTGCTCCTTTAAAGCATAAGAAATACTTTCAATAGATAATCCGGCTGTGGGCAACTGTCTTTGATACATTATATTTCCGAGAGAAGTCATTGTTTTGGAGGGAAGTACTACGCAATATTCAGGATATTTATTGCCGAAATACTCCATCATAGCCCATATTGTAATATCTGCACAGCATAGCATTTCTCCATCCTGCGAAGCATGGGGAAAGCCTGTAACATCAAATTTTACGCCATTGGCCGTCGCAGAAAAACAGGTAGTACAAGTTCTGAAATTACCGAGTTCCGGTTTTAACGCTTTAGGTGATAAAACATTCCTTCCTATAATTTTGGGAAATGTAGGTCTTATTAGTAAAAATCCGAGGTAATCATCTTCTTCCCGAGCCTTTAAAGTACCTTCTTTTGTAAAGAAAGTTTCTTCCCTTATCGGAGAATTAAAGAAAGAAATTCGTATGCAATCCCTGTAATAATCGTCACGTTTGGTCGAATAATAGTTATAATACTGGTCTCTGTACATTTTATCAACATAATCCGTTTCGATAAGAATGTGAATATCTTCCCTGATTCGTTCCATGTAATCCCTCAACTTACTACGAATTGTGATAATGCTATTATCGGTTACATTACAACGGTGGTATTTCCTACGGTATACCTCAATGATATCATCAACTGCGTCTTTTTGAGTAGAAATGTATATATCCATAATTAGTTATTTGTTTGCGCAAAAGTAAATAATAAACCGGAATCAGACAGCAGAGATTCCAAGCATTTTAACATAGGGAGAAATAAAAAAAGACGCTGATATCATCCTTTTCGATTCGGATATCAACGTCTCAACTATACTTAACAATTCTTTTTAATCCACCTTACGCACAGAACCGCTCCCGGCGATATCTTCTTTTATGTTCGGGGGATTTCCTTTGTATCGGATGTGGCCGCTGCCGGCTACTTCGGCGTGAATGCTGTTCTTTACGCTGATTTCTATGTCGCCACTGCCGGCAATATCACATTTCATATCATCCACCTGGAGGTCGAAAGCATGTATTGTGCCGCTTCCGGCAATGTCGAAAGAGGCATTTGTGATATGTCCTCCCAGATTCAGCTTGCCCGAACCGGCGATGTCGCCGTCGAAAGAATGACCTTCTATGGCTAAGGCATTCAGCGTACCACTGCCGACGATATCGAAGTCCAGCTTGTCGGCGGTGACGGTGTCGTTGAAGTTTACTTTCCCGCTGCCGGCCAAATCAATGTCCAGCACATCGGTACGTAAGGGGTTGATGGCTGTAA
>JAISZY010000038.1 GCA_031284375.1 Tannerellaceae bacterium
AAACGTCGAATCATCCACGCTGCGGGTTATTGCCACCGGCGACGGCTTTTGGATAACCGGCCTCGTCCCCGGCGAAACGCTAAGCCTCTACAACATGCAGGGGCAGTTGATCCATCAGAACAAAGCGAACGCTACCGAACAGCGCATCTCCTTGCGCGTACGCGGCGTGTATATTGCAGTGAGCGGCGAACGGAGAGTGAAAGCGGCGTATTAACGTCGCACGTAAAAAAGCGAAAAAACAAAGAGTACAGAGAGGTTGTCCGCAGGTCGCGGCAACCTCTCGTTTTTTTCAGATTCGCTTTTGCCTCTGTCGCAAGCCTTGATTTTGGGGTTTTTAGAGGTGCCCTTAGTACAATTACATATCCTCCAACGACAAACAAACCGTCTCAATCTGATACTTCGGCAACACCTTATTTTTAAGATATTCGACCTTATTAGCCAATAACTCCGGCTTGAAGTTTTTCTTTTGCCGTTTCACTTCAGCTACTACAGCCTGATTTTTCTCCAATTTCAGAGCAACTATATCAATTTCATTTTGATTGTCTTTAAGCTCCCACCACGAACCGATAGCACGGTATTGGAAACTTTCAGCGAATTGCTGTTTGAAATACCTTTCCAACATGACACCGGAATAGGTTGGATAATCAGATTTAATAATGGATTGTAAACCAACAAAATTTTTAATCTCTATCCACGAGCGATGTCTGTCAAAATAGTTGAACCAAAAACGGATAAAGTTATCCTCTATTTCGTACCGGACAGCTTGGCTTCCTTCCTTTGCTAATATCGGTCGTTGACGAACAATGATGTTATAATCTTCAATCAGGCGTTTGATTTGACCACCGATACTCTTATCTCCCAATGCGGATTCTATTTCAGGTTGTGTGTTAATGCCGCCCGAAATCGCACTTAAAATAGAAAAATAAGTAGCATAATTTTTCCCGAACTCTTCTATTAACAGGTTTTTTCCTTCATCTGTAAAAGGGGAGTTTTCCCGAACCATAAATGAAATCATTTCGTTCACAGTCAACATTTTGTTATCGCAAAAAAGTTCTACATATTTAGGCGCTCCACCTGTGAAAGAATAAAGAGCAAGCAAATCGTCATTCGTATATTTTGGATTGTAATCATGCATGATTTCTTTTAGCGTGGCTAAATCAAATGCAGATAGCTTGATGATATTGTCAGCCCTACCGAATAAGGGTTCTTTCTTGTTCCGGAATATTTTCTGCATTAACGAATAAATAGAACCGGAAACAATCAGATTCATTTTAGATTTCTTCCGATAAGTATCCCAAATATTCTGCATGTCACTATACACGGATTCATTGATGTTATAAAATTCCTGAAATTCATCTATAACAAGATTGAACGCCTTGTTTGAAGCCAACTCCATTAAGTATTGGAACAACGAGCGAAATATGCGTATCTCCGTCGGAACAAATGTGTCAAGTGATTGGGCGATAACCGGAATAAATTCAGAACAAAGCGTTGCTTCGGCTTTGCGACCAACAAATAAATAGACTGTTGGTATTCCTTCTACCGATTTCATGATAAGGCTTGTTTTTCCGATACGCCTTCTCCCTGTTACAACTGTCAATCGAGAATGGTCGTTAAACGACAAATCCTGTATTCGTTGTAATTCAGCTAATTCGCTTGTACGATTGTAAAACTTCATATTCTTTTTACTTTGCTATATCCGTAATAGTTACGGTGGTTACAAAATTAAGAAAAAGTTTGGATATATATATTAACGGACACAACCGCAATCGCAGCAGCAATAACCGGGCTTTTCTTCCGCAAAAAATGTTATATTTGTTGGGCAAACACGATACATTAATAATTAAACAATTGATTTTATGACGAAAACCTGCTCAATTACACTCGACCGCATCCGGCTGGAAAAGGAATTTGATATACATTTTCCACACCTCGTCCGCATAGCGAAGCAGAGTGAAAACATGGAACAGTTCAAAAACAACCTGCGTCTTTTTGTCTCTTCCCCCCGATTATTGCGACTGATAGATTACGATAACACCACCGTAAACGAATTGTCTACGGGCGATAGCCTCCTTATCCGCACCATAACTTATCTCTGGCAATTCCTCAACAACCGCCTGCCGGACGATGTATCTACCGATTTGCTGGTAGATTTATACCATCAGTTCGATTTAGCGGAACATCCCAAAGAGATGATTCCCAATCGCCATCAGGTAAAACAACAGATGAACCGTTGGCCTTCCGGGCTTGACAAAGCGATCGTTGATATCCGCGAAGCCAATAAAGAACGTATCATCCACTGCCTGATACATAAAATATGGCATCGCCCACATGCTTCCAAATACCGGTTTGAGGCAGATGCCACGCCGGAAGAAAAATACGCGCAGGTAAAGCAATGGTGGAACAGCAGTCACTTCCACCTCGCCATGGCGCTGAAAAGCCCCGCAGAACTGAATACCTTTATGAACCATTCCCTGCCGGAGCAAACCATGCAATTGCTGGCGCGGGCAAAGAAAAAACAAATGCCCTTCTTTGTTACCCCCTATTATCTTTCCTTGCTCAACACAGGAGAAGAAGGATACAACGACGCCACCATCCGTTCTTACGTACTTTATTCGGAAGAACTGGTCGATACCTACGGCAACATAAAAGCCTGGGAACGGGAAGACACCGTAAAGAGCGGCGAACCGAACGCCGCCGGCTGGCTGCTTCCCGATGGGCATAACATCCACCGGCGTTATCCCGAAGTGGCTATCCTGATACCCGATTCCATGGGACGCGCCTGCGGCGGACTATGCGCCTCCTGCCAGCGGATGTACGATTTCCAGAGCCGCCGGCTTAACTTCGACTTCGAGGCCTTGAAACCGAAAGAAAACTGGGAGCATAAACTGCGCCGTTTGATGCAGTACTTCGAATACGATACCCAACTGCGCGACATCCTCATAACCGGAGGCGACGCCCTGATGAGCCGCAACGAAACGCTGCGCAAGATATTGGAAGCCGTATACCGGATGGCGCTTCGGAAGAAAAAAGCCAACGAGGAGCGCCCCGACGGCGCAAAATACGCCGAGCTGCAACGTGTACGTCTGGGCACCCGTCTGCCGGTTTACCTCCCGCTCAGAATTACGGACGAATTGGTGGCTATCCTGAAAGAATTTAAAGAAAAAGCCGCCGGTATCGGTATCACGCAATGTTATATTCAGACCCATTTTCAGTCGCCGCTCGAAGTCACGCCCGAAGCCCGGCAGGCCATAGAGGCATTGCTTTCTGCCGGTTGGACAGTTACCAACCAGATGGTATACACCGTGGCGGCCTCCCGTCGCGGACATGCCGCCGCCTTGCGCCGTACGCTCAACTCGATAGGGGTAGTGAGCTATTACACCTTCTCGGTAAAAGGATTTCGGGAGAATTACGCCATGTTCACCCCCAACGCCCGCTTGCTTCAGGCCGAGAAGGAAGAAAAAGTTTTCGGACTGATACCGCGCGAAAACAGAGCCGAACTGCACAACATTATCCAAACCCAACGTCCGCTGGGAAAGTGCCTGATGCGTTTTCTGGAAGAGCACAAACTTCTCTTTGCCGGCACCGACCGGAACGTACTGAACCTTCCCGCCATCGGCAAAAGCATGACGTTTGTAACGGTAGGCATCACAGCCGAGGGGAAACGTATCCTGAAGTTTGAGCATGATGCCGGACGCAAGCACAGTCCGATTATCGACCGGATGAAGGAGGTATATATAGTAGAAAACAAATCGACGGCGGCTTATCTCCGGCAATTAAAGGAGATGGGCGAGAACATAGACGAATACGCCACAATATGGCATTACAGCGAAGGCCTGACCGAGCCTCGTTTCTCTCTCTACGAATACCCGGCCTACCCTTTCCGTACCACGGCAGAGATGACAAACCTGAAGATATGAAAGACAATAAACGATTATAAATACATAGTGTTATGATAGAAAATGAAAGAGAAGCTCGGAAAGAGCAAGTGTTACACATTGCCCGCCAGATGATGACGGCCGCCCGTACAGCTCCCAAAGGAAAAGGGCTTGATATTATTGAAATAGCGTTGATAACGGATGAAGATATCCGTCGTTTGTCGGACGAGATGTACCGATTGTCCGACGAAACGGGGTTGAAGTTCATCCTGCGCGACGCCGCGAATGTGTTGCATGCGGAGGCTGTGTTGTTTATCGGCACAGTACAGCAAAGTCACGGACTGAATTGCGGTCATTGCGGATTTGCCGACTGTGCCGAAAAGCCCCAGGCCGTTCCTTGTGCAATCAATGCCGTAGATGTAGGTATAGCCATTGGTTCGGCATGTGCTACGGCAGCCGATTTCCGCGTAGACACCCGTGTAATGTTCAGCGCCGGCTTAGCAGCCCAACGCCTTCGAATCTTGGGCGATTGCGGAATCGTGATGGCCATTCCGGTGAGTGTTTCTTCCAAGAATCCGTTTTTCGACCGGAAAACGGATTGAATCGTATCATTTTAGCCAGAGATTGGCGGAAGCGTCGCTGGGCATCCGCCAATCTCCTCGTGGGGATAGGCTGATGGAGCCAACCTTAGGCCCGTCGGGAAGACAACTGCGCTTGAACTGTTGGGCGAAAAAACGACGCAAAAAGACGTGCAGCCATTTCCGGATGGTATCCGGGTTGTAACGATTGGCGAAAGCTTTTTGTGCCAGGTAGCCGATTTTTTCGGGAGTAGAACCGAATCGGAGGAAATGGTAGAGGAAGAAGTCGTGCAGTTCGTAAGGGCCGACCAAGTCTTCGGTTTTTTGTGCGATAAGATCGTCTTTGTCGGCCGGTATTAATTCCGGGCTTATGGGGGTATCGGCTATATCCAAGAGGGTTATCATGGACGCTTCGTCTACTTTATTCCGGGCAATCCATTCCACTAAATAACGGACTAATGTTTTGGGGATTCCTGCATTTACGCCGTACATAGACATGTGGTCTCCGTTGTAAGTAGCCCATCCGAGAGCTAATTCGGAGAGGTCTCCGGTACCTATTACCAAGCCGTTTTCACGGTTGGCGATATCCATCAGAATTTGCGTACGTTCGCGCGCCTGACTGTTTTCGTACGTCGTATCGTGTACGGAAGGATCGTGTCCGATGTCTTCAAAATGCTGTCGGCAAGCCTTCTCAATGGGTATTTCGAGGAGAGTAACACCCAGCAGACGAATCAGGTTTACGGCATTCGTATACGTTCGATTGGTTGTGCCGAATCCGGGCATGGTGACACCTAAGATTTGTTTGCGAGGCATTTTAAGTACGTCGAAGGTCATTACAGCCACCAACAATGCCAAGGTGGAATCCAAGCCACCCGATATGCCTATCACGGCAGTACTGGCCTGTATATGCGTTATACGCTTGGACAATCCGCTCACCTGGATATTGAATATTTCATCGCAACGTTCATTCAAAGCATTACCGGAAGGAACAAACGGATGAGGGTCGATCAAACGGGTGAGTTCTGCTGTTGGTTTTGCCGGCAGACGAAAAGGAATCTTTATCGTTTCCGGCGGCAGAAGATGAGTTGCCTGCATAAAACTACGGTTCACCTGCCGGTCGTTTTGCAAGTTATGGATGTCGATTTCACTAATCACCAGCCGGTCTTCCATAGAGAAGCGTTCGGATTCTTTCAAAATGATACCGTTTTCGGCAATGATGCCTCCTCCGGCAAAGACTAAGTCGGTAGTCGATTCTCCGTAACCGGCCATAGCATATACATATCCGGCCAGACAACGGGCAGATTGCTGACTTACCAACGATCGGCGATAAGGATGTTTTCCGATTAATTCGTTGCTTGCAGAGAGATTAAAAAGGATATTGGCCCCTTCCATTGCTAATATGGAACTGGGCGGGACAGGCGTCCAGAGGTCTTCGCATATTTCTATGCCTGCCGATACATCTCCGTCGGTAAAGAGAATATGGTTGGAAAGCGGATACGTTTTGTTTCCGATAATGATTGTTTTTTCGCGTAAGTGGAAAGCCGATGTAAACCAGCGTTGTTCCTGATATTCCTTACAATTGGGGATATAGGATTTGGGAACAACTCCGAGGATTTCTCCTTTCAGGAAGGCGACAGCCGCATTAATCAGCCGGTTTTCCGTAACGAGCGGAGCGCCCACAATGGTAAACAAGTCTAAGTCGGCCGTATTGTGAACCAGTTTCAACAGCGCCTCGACAGCGCTATTCAGTAACGTTTGATTAGCGAAAAGGTCGAGGCAAGTATAGGCCGTAACCGATAGTTCGGGGAAAGTCATCATTTGTACATCCTTGTCGGCAGCTTCACGCATCAATTTTTCTATCCGTTGTACATTATGGAAACAATCCGCCACCGATACTTGCGGAACGCCTGCCGCCACCTTTATAAATCCGTAATTCATAGAGCCTATATAAAATTAGTATGGCTGCAAATATACGCCATATAATGATTCACGAGGATAAAAAGATACCCAGGAAACAGTTAAATGAAAAGATTTAAAAGACATAGAGAGTACGGATTTTGGGATCAAGACATACGGTTAAGCAAGATAAAAAGGTTCAAGAGACGTGCGTCTTACGACTATGTACTGATGTTCTATACATTAACTCATGATAGTTTCAAGTTCATTCCAGGCATTTTTTAAAGCCCTGAAATAAATTTGGGATTTCAGGGCAAAATGATTCAATCTATGAATAAATTTGAATCGTTCCCATTTGATGTAAGCCAACAAAGA
>JAISZY010000042.1 GCA_031284375.1 Tannerellaceae bacterium
TAAAATTGGCCATCGAACAGATGAAGAAATTCATCGTCAAATCCTACGGCAAGAAAGGCGAAGACGTAATCAACAAGAACTATGCAGCCGTAGACCAGGGAGGCGCTTACAAACAACTCGCCGTAAAACCCGAATGGGCCAACCTCTCCGACGAAGTAAGCGACAGGAAGAAAGACCCCGCCTTTATCGAAAACGTTGTGCACGTAATCAATGCCCAAGACGGCGACCTGCTGCCCGTCTCCACCTTTGCAGGTATAGAAGACGGCACCTGGCAACAAGGAACGGCCAAGTACGAAAAGCGCGGCGTAGCCTCCCACGTACCCGTATGGGAATCGGCCAATTGTATTCAGTGCAACAAATGCGCTTACGTATGTCCTCACGCCTCCATTCGCCCCTTCGTATTGGACGAAGCGGAACAAGCCAAAGCCCCCTTCAACAATATGCTGAAGGCTACGGGAAAACAGTTCGACGGAATGAAGTTCCGCATCCAAGTGTCGGTTTTAGACTGTTTGGGTTGCGGCAATTGCGCCGACGTATGTCCCGGCAACAAACAGGGCAAAGCCTTGCGCATGGTAGAACTGGAAACCCAGCTTCAGGAAGCGCCCCATTGGGAGTATTGCGCAGCCGAAGTAAAGAGCAAACAGCATTTGGTGAACATCAGCGCCAATGTAAAGAACTCGCAGTTTGCCACACCGTTGTTCGAGTTCTCCGGCGCCTGTTCGGGTTGCGGCGAAACCCCGTATGTAAAATTACTGACCCAGTTGTTTGGCAGCCGTCAGATGATATCCAACGCCACCGGCTGTTCTTCCATTTATTCCGGCTCCGTGCCATCAACGCCCTACACCATAGGAGAGGACGGCCACGGCCCGGCGTGGGCCAACTCGCTGTTTGAAGATTTTGCCGAATATGGTTTGGGAATGAATCTGGCGGTAGATAAAATGCGCGACCGCGTAGTAGAAAAAACCAAAGCGTTGATGGCCATCGGATGGACGCAACAACGCATCAAAGACGCGGCGCAAGCCTGGCTCGACAACCGAAACGACAGCGGAGCAGCAGGCCGGAAAGCTGCCGACGACTACGCTGCCGCACTCGAATGGGGCATCGCTTCTATCGACGAAGTAATTGCTTATTTTGAAAGCGCAGGCGCAGAACACGCCGAAGCTCTGGCGCAAATGAAAGCGCTGAAAGCCTCCGGCGCCGACACCTGCCCTTGCCCCGCCTGCACCCTGTGCAAGGAACTGTTGGAACTGAAGAGCTATTTTGTCAAACGTTCTCATTGGATAATCGGAGGCGACGGCGCTTCGTACGACATTGGTTTTGGCGGTCTGGATCATGTGCTGGCATCGGGACGCAACGTAAATGTGCTGGTGCTGGATACGGAAGTCTATTCCAATACCGGCGGACAGTCGTCCAAAGCTACGCCGGTAGGCGCCATTGCCAAGTTTGCCGCTGCCGGCAAACGCATCCGCAAGAAAGACCTGGGACTGATAGCTTCTACCTACGGTTATGTCTATTGTGCGCAGATTGCAATGGGAGCCGACCAGGCGCAGACGCTCAAAGCCATCCGCGAAGCGGAAGCCTACGACGGACCTTCCATTATTATTGCCTATGCACCCTGTATCAGTCACGGGTTGAGAGCCGGCATGGGAAAGAGTCAGCAAGAAGAAGCCGACGCCGTAGCTTGCGGCTACTGGCATCTGTGGCGCTACAACCCCGCTCTCGAAGCCGAAGGACAAAACCCCTTCACCTTAGACAGCAAAGAGCCTGACTGGAGCAAATTCCAAGACTTCCTCAAGGGCGAGGTGCGTTATTCGTCGGTATTGAAACAATATCCCGGCGAAGCCGCCGAACTCTTTGCGGCTGCTCAGGAGAATGCAAAATGGAGATATAACAACTACAAACGTCTCGCCAAACAGCAATGGGGCGTTGAATAATGGGCGGTAGGTTATACCGTTTGATTGTACCCGGAGATTGTACCCGGAATATCGTAAGGCGTCCCCTCAAAAGGACGCCTTTCTTTTGGCGGCGAACAGTTTTTTTTATGTGTTTATCCCGGAAAAATATGAATGGAGCGACGCTAATAGAAATATTTTCTTACTTTTGTTCGATTGAAAAATCAACAAAAGAGGGGGAGTATCGGTAGATTAGAAATAAATAAATAAACAATAAAACAGTAAAGATTATGAAATTTGACGTATCAAGTACAGCCTTATTATCTCGCTTACAATCAATCAGCAAAGTTATTGCGTCCAAAAATGCCATTCCCATACTGGATTGTATTCTTTTTGAATTGCAAGGGAATAAACTTATAATAACCGCTTCGGATTCGGATACTCGTATGGTCACTTCCATAGAAGTACTAAATACCAAAGGTTCCGGCATGTTTGCCGTAACGGCAAAAATACTACTTGACCCTCTGAAAGAACTTCCCGAACAACCATTAAGTTTCGAAATCAATGAAGAAAGCATGGAGATATTAATTCATTTCGAGAACGGTAAATATAACTTTATCGGACAGAGAGGCGATACATATCCACAACAAAAACCCTTGAATGAAGTAAATACATCCATAGAGATAGCGGCTCAGAAACTATTGAACGGGGTTAGTCGTTCGTTGTTCGCCACGGCAGACGACGAGCTACGTCCGGTGATGAATGGTGTTTACTTTGATATACAGCAGGAAAATCTAACTATTGTAGCTTCCGACGGACATAAATTGGTGCGTCTTCGCGATTTGTCTATTCACTCATCGGAAAGAGCTTCCTTTATCCTACCTAAAAAACCGGCCAACCTTCTGAGAAGCGTACTGGCAAAGGAAACCGAACGCGTAGTCGTCCGCTTCGACGAAAATAACGCCTACATATCCGGTTCGAACTTTGAAATGATTTGCCGGCTGATAGAAGGACGCTATCCGAATTATAATAGTGTGATTCCGCAGGAAAATCCATATAAAGTAACGATCGATCGTATTTCGCTTCTGAACGCATTGAAACGTGTATCCGTATTTTCCAACGCATCAAGTAGCTTGGTAAAATTGCACGTCGAGCAGGAAATACTGGTCATTTCGGCGCAAGATATAGATTACTCTACGTCGGCCGAAGAAAAACTTGTATGCGAGTTCGACGGAACGGAGTTAAAGATAGGTTTTAAAGCCACGTTCCTGATAGAAATATTGAGCAACATTGCTTCGGAACACGTGATCCTTAAATTGGCGGATCCTTCTCGAGCAGGTTTAGTTGTTCCAACGGAAAATGAAGAGAACGAAGATCTTTTGATGCTTCTGATGCCTATGATGTTGAATGACTAACAACGAGTGAATGCAGTTAAATCTAAAAAACCCGTTGGTCTTCTTCGATTTGGAGACAACGGGTGTTAATCTTGTTAAAGATCGTATTGTTGAAATTTCTTTCGTCAAAGTATATCCCAACGGTAAAGAAGAATTGAAAACAAGGCGAATCAATCCGGGAATACCTATCCCGCCGGAAGCGACGGTTATTCATGGCATTAGCGACGAAGATGTAAAGAATTGCCCAACATTCAAAGAAATAGCCAAGTCGTTGGCAACCCAGATTGAGGGTTGCGACTTGGCCGGTTTTAACTCCAACCGGTTTGATATTCCCATGTTGGCCGAAGAGTTCCTCCGTGCAGATGTAGACATAGAACTGAATCGTCGCAAATTTGTAGATGTACAAACGATTTTTCATAAAATGGAACAACGTACGCTGGCCGCCGCCTACAAGTTTTATTGCGGTAAAGACCTTGAAAACGCCCATACGGCGGAAGCCGATACCTTGGCAACGTATGAGGTTTTGAAAGCTCAGTTAGACCGGTATCCGGAATTGAAAAACGAGATAAACTACCTCTCCCAATATTCCAGTTTCAATAATAATGCAGACTTTGCCGGACGTATCGTGTATAATGAAAAGAAAGAGGAAGTGATTAACTTTGGGAAGTATAAGGGACAGTTGGTTAAGGAAGTATTAAAAAACGACCCAAGCTATTATGCCTGGATTATGAATGGAGATTTTACGCTAAATACCAAGAAGGTACTCACCGAGATTAAATTAAGAGGCTTTAATTCCAAATAAGAAGATGAATAATTTTGAGTTCTGTAATCCTGTAAAGGTTGTTTTCGGGAAAGGAACCATCGCCCGGTTGTCGAGCTTAATTCCTGAAAGGAGTAACGTCTTAATGCTTTATGGCGAAGGCAGTATAAAGAAAAACAATGTTTATACTCAGGTGACGGAAACGCTGAAGAATTACCGGTTAATGGAATTTTCCGGTATAGAAGCCAATCCGCATTATGAAACCTGCATGAAGACACGCCTGCACGAATACGGCATCGAAGAAAAAGATTTGGATGCCTTGACGGAACCGATCGACCAATTAGGTTGGAAGCTAAGTGAAAAAGGACATATCGACACAAAAGCAGCGCGAGAGATTTTGTCTTTACGTTTGTAATAAACCGGAGAGCATGTTGAAAGATAAGAAGATTATATTAGGTATAACCGGAAGTATCGCTGCCTACAAAGCTGCTTACCTGATTCGTTTGTTGATAAAGAAAGGTGCGGAAGTGCAGGTGGTTATTACCCCTGCGGGAAAAGAATTTATCACTCCGCTCTCCTTATCTACTTTGAGCCGGCATCCGGTGATTAGTGAATTTTTTTCAAATCGCGACGGCTCGTGGCATAGCCATGTAGACCTGGGGCTTTGGGCGGATGTTATGCTGATTGCTCCGGCCACAGCTTCTACCATCGGTAAAATGGCCCACGGTATTGCCGACAATATGTTGGTAACAACTTACCTTTCCTGCAAAGCTCCCGTCGTAATCGCTCCGGCAATGGACCTCGATATGTTTGCTCATCCCGCTACGCAACAAAACCTTAGCAGACTGCGTTCCTTCGGCAATTACATTATAGAACCGGGCGAAGGGCCGTTAGCCAGTAACCTGGAGGGGAAAGGCCGGATGGAAGAACCCGAGAAAATTGTTGATTGGCTGGAAAACTTTTTTGCTTCACAAAGCGAGCTTCAAAAAAAAAAGATTCTGATAACTGCCGGACCAACGTACGAAAAGATAGATCCGGTGCGCTTCGTTGGTAATTATTCCTCCGGCAGAATGGGTTTTGCTTTGGCAGAAACATGCGCCGGGAGAGGAGCAGAGGTTACGCTGATTACCGGACCGGTTTCTTTATCGACAGAACATCCCCGGATACATCCAATTCATGTAGAGTCGGCCGAAGAGATGTATCAGGCGGCAATGACAGCCTTCCCTCATACGGACGCCGCGATACTCTGCGCCGCGGTGGCCGACTACCGGCCGGAAGCGGTTGCTCCGGATAAAATGAAACGAGAGGACAAGGCGGACATGACGCTTCGCTTTGTTGCCAACAAAGACATAGCGGCTATCCTGGGAGCTATTAAACAGGAGAAGCAAATACTGGTCGGTTTCGCTTTGGAAACAAATGACGAAATAGCACATGCCGAAAGAAAACTGAAAAAAAAGAATTTTGATTTTATCGTACTCAACTCGTTGCGCGAGCCGGGGGCCGGCTTCCGGGTGGATACCAATAAAGTAACTCTTTTGGATAATAAAGGCGAAGTAACCGTTTTCCCACTGAAAAGTAAACAGGAAGTAGCCGTAGATATAGTAAACAAATTAGTAACATTATTAAAATGAGTATAAGAAAAAAAATACTATGGGTTTGCTTATGGGGTATTGCAACGACTTTTGCAGCCGGAGCCCAGGAAATGAATGCCCGAATAACCATCAATAGCGACAAAATACAAGGAACGAACAAACAAGTCTACACATCGCTTCAGAACGCATTGATGGAGTTTATAAACAACCGTAAATGGACGGATGCCGTTTTCTCGGCAAATGAAAAGATTGATTGCACAATGACAATTATTATCAATGAACATACGGATAATAATTTCAAATCGGAAATACAGGTACAAGCGCGTCGTCCGGTGTATAATTCGGGTTATACTACAACGCTGCTGAATTTTCAGGATAGGCAGCTTGACTTTGAATACGTGGAGTTTTCGCCCTTGGAATATACAGATAATACTCTGGAAAGCAACCTGACGGCAACCATCGTTTACTATATTTATCTCATTCTCGGATTCGATTTTGATAGTTTTTCCCCGAAGGGAGGGACATCCTTTTTCGAACAAGCGCTACAAATTGTTACGCTCACGCAGTCTCAACCGGGATGGAACGGATGGAAGGCGTTCGACAGCGATAGAAACCGACATGCTATCATAACGGCGCTGACCGAAAGCGCCGCCGATTCGTTTCGAGAAATGTGGTATAATTATCACCGTAAAGGTTTGGACGAAATGGCGGCAAACGCAGATCGCGGACGCACAACGATATTGGAAGCGCTTCCCGCATTAGAACAACTCAAAAGCGCCCGTCCTTCTTCGGTCTTGTTGCAGATTTTTTCGGATGCCAAGTTGGACGAAATCATTGCAATTTATTCCAAAGCCAATATGCAAGAAAAACAGACGGGATTCAAAATGCTTTCAACCCTGTATCCAACGTCCGTCACACGTCTGGAAGCGCTTAATAAATGACGTATTTATGCTGAAATCGTTATTCATACGGAATTATGTATTAATCGACAGTCTGGATATACACTTCAACGATTCGTTTACTGTTATAACGGGCGAAACGGGGGCCGGGAAGTCTATCATATTAGGGGCGTTAGCTCTGGTATTGGGGCAGCGTGCCGATACGAAAAGCATCAAAAGCGGAGAAGAGAAATGTGTGATTGAGGCGGCGTTCAACATTTCGCCCTATCGGTTGGAAGCTCTCTTCCTCGAAAACGAACTTGAATACGACCCGGATTCCTGCATCCTCCGCCGCGAATTATTTGCCTCCGGCAGAACCCGATCGTTCGTGAACGACTCTCCCGTTTCATTGAATGTAGCAAAAGAATTGGGAAATCGTTTGATAGACATTCATTCGCAACATCAAAATCTGCTGATTGCCGATAATAAATTTCAATTGAAGGTTGTGGATGTGATGGCGCAGAATGAAACTTTGCTTCTACGATACAGGCAAACATACTCCCGCTATCTGTCGATAAGGAAGGAATGGAAAGAATTAACCGAAAAAGCATTACGCACCAAACAGGACGAAGATTATGTACGCTTCCAGTTACGACAGTTGGACGATGCAAAACTCGTAGAAGGAGAACAGGACGCTCTGGAAGAAGAACGGAAAGCTCTCTCGAATACCGAAACCATCAAAGGCGCCCTATATAAAATAACCAACTTACTGAACGGAGAAGACAAAGGAGCGGTAAACTATATCAAGGAGGCTTTATCCGCTTCCGAATCGTTGGAACATTACAGCCCCAGAGCCAAAGAGATAACCGAACGCTTGCGTACTGCTTACATTGATTTGAAAGACCTTGCCTCCGAAACAGACGCACAAAAAGATGATATAGAATCCAATCCGGAACGATTACATTGGGTAGACGAACGATTGGATATGTTGTACACTTTGCTGCAAAAACATCGCCTCTCTACGCTCCACGAACTGATAGTCCTACAGGAAAGCTACCGCAGCCGGCTAGAGGAAATAGGGTCTTTCGACGAACAACTCGGAACGCTGACCGCCCAACAGGAAGCTACCTACAAGGAACTCCTGAAACAAGCCTCCCTGCTGAGCGAACAACGTAAAAAAGCGGCAGAGAACATCTCGTTGCACCTGATAAGTAACCTGTCTCAACTGGGGATGCCTCATACTCGTTTCCGCATTGATTTCACCACGAAAAATGAACCCGAAAGCGATGGAATAGATGAGGTGCGTTTTTTGTTTTCGGCCAATAAAAGCGGCGAATTGGAACGGGTAGCACAGACCGCCTCCGGAGGCGAAATATCCCGTTTGATGCTTTGCATCAAAGCGATGATAGCCGGCTTTACCGCTTTGCCCGGTATTATATTCGACGAGGTGGATATGGGTGTATCGGGTGATATTGCCGATAAGATGGGCGATATTATGCAAGACTTGAGTACCAAAATGCAGGTTGTGGCCATCACCCATCTTCCGCAGATCGCCGCAAAAGGAAAAGAACATTACTTTGTATACAAACAAGATACGGCAGAACATACCCTTACGCAAATACGCAAGCTAAGTACCGGAGAACGGATAAGGGAGGTTGCCCGCATGTTGAGCGGAGCTTCCTTGACGGACGCTTCCATCGCCAATGCCTGCGAATTACTACAATTACCATCAGATGAAAGAAAATGAAATGATATTTGGTATCCATGCAGTGATGGAAGCCATACAAGCCGGAAAGGAGATTGATAAAATAATAGTGAAACGGGAATTTCAAAGCGAGCTGGCCAAAGAACTTTTCGAAACACTGAAGGAACGGGATATCCCTCTGCAACGTGTCCCCGCCGAACGTTTAAACCGCCTGACGCGCCGGAATCACCAAGGTGTTATTGCTTTTACATCTGCCGTGGCATACCACCGTCTGGAAGATATCATCCCTTTCGTCTACGAGCAGGGGAAGAATCCTTTTATCGTACTGCTCGACGGAGTAACCGATGTACGTAATTTCGGAGCCATAGCCCGCACCTGCGAATGTGCCGGAGTGGATGCCGTAGTTATTCCCTCGAAAGGAAGTGTTTCCGTCAATGCCGATGCCATAAAAACCTCGGCAGGCGCTTTGCATGTATTGCCCGTTTGCAAAGAAAAAAGTATCGGACAAGCCATCCGTTTTCTTCGAGCAAGCGGTGTGAAAGTGATAGCCGCCGGCGAAAGAGCTGCCGATACGTATACCGCCGTCGATTGCAATACCCCTATCGCCATCGTTATGGGAGCGGAAGACAGCGGAGTCTCCGTCGAGAATTTGCGTATATGCGACCATATCGTGAAAATCCCCCAATTCGGAGCCATTGGTTCTCTGAATGTATCGGTAGCCTCCTCCATTCTTATCTACGAAGTGGTTCGCCAACGCATGGCGGATAATACTTAAAAAGATCCGTATGCCTATGGATGCCGGGAAAAACGGTAAAAGAGGATTTTCCGGCGAACCTCTCCAACTTCTTTTTCCGAAGAATCAAGAAGAGTGAATGTATACAGGTTTCCGTAATGATGGATAACCTGCTCCATGTTTCTTTCTGCAACAAAGAAATAACCGGAATCCGGTTGTTCTTCTCCAAAATTATGAAAATGATTCTTCAGATAGAAGTTCAATCCATACATATTGGGATATTCTTTTGGGTTATTCATCACATACATATTGGTTGTGTTCAGTGGATAATTTTTCTGTATGTGTTCGGCAAAGGTGCGCGAAGAGGTTTCATTGCGTATAGCTCGCATCACAATCCCGTCTATCAGTAAATTGACAGCGAAAACCAGAAAGATTACAGCATAAAGAATCTTCAGGTTTGTCTTTTTGCGCATCTGGTAAAACACCGTAATCAGAGCAACCGCCAGGATAATCAAAATAGCGATTGTCAGCCCATCCGGCCGGGTAATCATTCGGGTCACCGCCTCCACGGAAAGCAATGTGGAAGAACGGTTTGTGAAGCCTCCGGCAATAGCTGTGGGATCGATAAGACCGCTCATCGTTAATCCGGTTATAACTACGACAATCCCAATCAGAGCAGACAAAAAAACCGTAAAAATGCGAGTCACTTTCGTGCGATACGAGGTGATATACAATGTGTATTGCGCCAGGAATAAGGCGATAAACGGGTAGGCCGGCATCAGGTAAACGCTTCGTTTGCTGGAAGGAATGGAATAAAAGAAAAGGATGCAAACCAAAGCAACTAAGCTGAACAACTTCGGCTTCTCCAGAGAATAAAAACTTTGCTGTATATTTTTCAACAGGGCTTTGAACGGCAGTGCCGGTTTGCGTAATTTCATCCCGAACAAAGAAAAGACAAACAGGAGTGTCCAAGGGGTAAACCCTGCGAATAAGGTTACGAAATTGTACCAAAAACCATTCTCGTGCCCCAATTCATAGTGGACATTCAAATGGTCTATATGAAAAAAGCGCCCGAAATTCTCGGCCAAAACAACATTCAAAAAATCATCTCCTCCTTGTCTCCAGGCGGCAACATACCATATCAGAGGCAAAAACAACGACGAAACTCCAATATAAAGAAGCGCTTTGAAAACAATTAGCAACCGGTATCGGCGGAGTAACAACAGGTAAACGCCAAAAACAAACAGGGGAAGAATAATCCCCACCGGGCCTTTCGTCAATGCCGCACAGCCCAGCAAAAAAGGTATGACAACGGGCAAACCTTTTAATTCGCGCTTATCTTCCCATTGGTATAGCACATACAGCCCCCAGACAATAAACGTAGTAAGCAACATATCTACGCGGGCCGTCATTCCTGCGCGATGTATCTCTATGCAGGTAAACAGCAATAATACGCCGATAAAAGCTTCCTGAAACTTTACTCGCCGGCCGAAGAAGAACAACGTTATCCCCATAAGAAAGATATAGGCCAGCGCCGACGGCAGACGGGAAGTAAATTCGGACACATATCCCTGCGGAAGAGAGAAGGTAGCCATCAGCCAATGTGCCATCGGAGGCTTATAGGAAAACTCGTCGGCATATACTTTGGGAAGGATCCGGTTGCCGCTTTCAAGCATGGATACGGCGACGGCTGCCTCGCGCGGTTCGCCTTTTGTAGAAAAGTCGCCCAGCCCTATCCACGGTAAGACGGAAAGGGTGCAAACAAGCAAAACGGTTGTAATAGGTTTTTGCAGATATAAATATTGAAGAAACGGTGGACGCATACGCTTATCGCATAAAAGATGTTATTGACCAATTTCGTTTATCGCACGAATGAGCTGCCCACCCAGTTCCTCCGCTTCGTGCATCGTATGAGCTTCGGAATAAATGCGGATAATGGGTTCGGTATTGCTCTTCCGGAGTTGTACCCACTTATCGGGAAAATCTATTTTAACTCCGTCTATATCCGTGATTTCGCAAGATGCAAATTGCTCTTTTACTTTTTCCAGTACGACGTCTACGTTGATGTCCGGTGTCAGTTCTACTTTTTGTTTGGAGATAGCATAAGAAGGGTAGGAGGCACGCAGTTGGCTCACCGTCATCTTCTTCTTTGCCAGATGAGTCAGGAAAAGAGCGATACCAACCAATGCATCCCGACCGTAATGGGCCGCCGGATAAATCACCCCCCCATTGCCTTCGCCTCCGATTACCGCATGAGTTTCCTTCATTTTGGCCACTACGTTTACTTCGCCCACGGCGGCGGCATGATAGGCGCCTCCATGCGCTAAGGTGATGTCGCGCAGGGCGCGGCTCGAACTCAGATTACTTACGGTATTGCCCGGAGTATGGCTCAGTACGTAATCGCTTACGGTAACTAAGGTGTATTCTTCGCCAAACATATCGCCGTTTTCGCATACAATGGCCAATCTGTCTACGTCCGGATCTACTACAAACCCGACGTCGGCTTTGGATTGTTTCATCAGTTCGGATATTTCAGTCAGATTTTCCGGCAGAGGCTCCGGATTGTGCGAGAAGTTGCCGTGAGGCTCGCAATGCAATTTACATATATCTTTTACGCCTAAGGCAGAAAGTAAATCGGGGATAATGATTCCTCCCACCGAGTTTACCGCATCTATCGCAACACGGAAACCGGCAGCCCGGATAGCTTCCACATCTACAAGATTGAGGCGCAAAATACTTTCGATATGTTTCCGGTTATATTCGGTACGAGACACGTTGCCGATATGGTCTACATCGGCAAAAACAAAATCTTCTGCCGCCGCTATGTCCAGCACTTGTTGTCCTTCTGCTGCGTTGAGAAATTCGCCCCGTTCATTCAGCAGCTTCAGGGCGTTCCATTGTCGGGGGTTATGGCTGGCCGTCAGGATGATTCCTCCACATGCCTGTTCTTCTGCAACGGCATACTCGGTTGTCGGCGTTGTAGCCATATCCAAATCCACTACGTCGAACCCCATTCCGGTAAGCGTTCCCCAAACGATATCTTTCGCCATCGGGCCGGAGATACGAGCATCGCGCCCTACAACAATTTTGTTCGATGTTGCTTTCGATTGTTTTCGTATAAATGTAGCATAAGCGGCTACAAATTTTACAATGGCCAACGGATTCAGGCCTTCGTCCGGTGTTCCGCCAATCGTTCCGCGAATACCGGAAATAGATTTAATCAGAGTCATAAAATAGTAGGATTATCTTGCATCAAAACGATATTGCACCTTGCTAAAGTATAAAGGAACACCACTTCCTCCAAATGTTTGGCTATTGCCCTCCAAGTGAAACGGAATAATCAGCTTTACCACAGAACTGTCTCCCACGTATTCCAATCCGGAGAAAAGAAGTAAGCTAAAGAACGTAGTGGAAAAATTGTCGGTAGAGGAAGGAGCCGACGACCCATACCTATAAATAAGCGGATCCGTTCCATTCGCAAAGTTATTTACCGTAGCCGTATCCGTATCCGACCATTCCACCAACCATTTTACGTTGAAACGGCAAAACACCGATGTGCTTCCCAGAACAGCCCGGTTTCCGTTTCCCGAATCAACCACGTTGAGGTATACGCCATTATCTAATACGACAAATTCGTTCTCTTTGAATATGCCATTTTCCGGATAGCTTTTCAGTATCTCAAATTCATTTTCATCTATCAGGCGGTTGATGGCCTTTTCCTGTGCATCCAGCATATCCACATATTGTCTGCTGTTACTGCATGACCAAACCAACAACGCGGCGCACAAAATCCATCCGATATTAAAACCTTTTTTCATCATGTATTGCTCAATTAATAAGAAGTATAGGGCAAATGTAGCTATTATCCCTCAGATATGCGGTATGTTTGGCCAATTCTTTTGTCCGGGCCCGATTCGTTCAGGGCTTTTTCAAAGGCCTCAACAGCATCGGCCGGAGAGCCGAAAAACTCGCCTCCCGAAGCATTCTTATGTCCGCCTCCGCCAAAATAACGGGAAGCAAATTCATTGCAGGGGAAATCGCCCACCGAACGCAGCGATACCTTAACGCAATCCGGATCTTCGCGAATGAATGCAGAAAACTCAATCCCGTCGATACTCAGAGGCAGATTAACAAAGCCTTCCGTATCTCCGGTCGTATATTGAAAACGTTTCAATTCTTCTTGCGAAAGGGTAATCAGCGCCGTATGTTGTTGGGGATAGACTTTCATTTTTTCGTTCAATACATACCCCATCAGGCGGAGCCGTGATTCGGAATACACCTGGTACACTTTGCGATAAATAAGGTCCTTGTCGATACCCTTCTTCAGCAGTTCGGCTATGATGGTGTATATTTCCGGTTTATTGGAGTTGTAGGTAAAAGCGCCTGTATCCGTCATCATCCCTGTGTAGATACATTCGGCCGCCGGTTTGCTGATGGCATCGTACATGCCCATGCGGCAGATGAAGCGGAATATCAATTCGCTGGTAGAAGATATTTCGGGGTACGACATGATAACCCGGCAAAAGTTGGCCGGATGCAGGTGGTGATCTATCATGATTTTCCGTCCTTTGGCCGCTGTTAATGTTTCAGACAATTTCCCTGCACGTTTGGGTTCGTTAAAGTCTAAACAAAAAATCACTTCAGCTTCGAGAATCAATTGTTCGGCAAAGTCGGGATATCTCTCATGAATAACCATATCTTTTGCTCCCGGCATCCATCTATAATAAGCCGGGAAGCAGTTGGGCGCCACGACCGTCACCTTGTCTTTTCCGCATGTATTGAGGTAATGAAACAAACCCAGCGACGCACCCAAAGCATCGCCATCCGGGGCTACATGTGCAATGATAACGAAACTGTTTCCTTTTTCTATATATTTCTTTGCCTTTTGTATCTGTTCTTCCTGTATAATTTTCTTCAGCATCTTGTTTTATTTATTTTGGCGTCAAAGATACTGTTATTTCACATCTTTCTCCAAAGATAAGGTATTTGGGTTAATTCTTTTTTTGAGGCGCTATGAA
>JAISZY010000088.1 GCA_031284375.1 Tannerellaceae bacterium
TTCTTCTTCCATAAACAAGATAAATTTGTGTGTTTTTGATAAAGACGGATTCTTTGTTGAGGAATATGTAGAAGAGAGAGATTCCCTGCCGCAAGATTTTACCATATTTCTTAACCTGACTCCCGGAGTGTACGATTTTGTAGCATGGGGGAATCTGGGGGAAGATTACGAATACCCTTCCATATTAGAAAAAGGGGTAACCCGGCTGAGTGATTTGCAACTTTCCCTCAAACGAAATGCACAAAATGAGGTAACTACATTGCCGGGGACTTTATTCCATGGAGGAATATTCCGGAAGGAAATCCTACCTACGGATCTTCAGTTTAGCCAAACGTTGATTATGGATATGATGAAAGACACGAAAGAAATAACGGTAATAGCCACCGGTCTGGCCATGCAAGATCCAACAAAAGCATCGGTACTTGAATATGGCAGTTCTATTACTTCCAGAAACGGAGATTACCGTTTTGATAATTCAATATCGGGTGACACACAATTACAATATCTTCCCCAGGAAACAGTAGGAACAGAACATGAACTGATTTCGAAATTTGTCATTATGCGCGAGTTGGAAGACAGGAGTACGGCTTCGAAGTTAATGATTAACCGTAATACACCTTCCGGCGAAATTGAAGAGCTGATTCCACCGAGAGACCTTGTGCCTCTGCTTATTGCTCTTGCGCAGGAGGAAGATTTGGACGTTATTGATAGCTTTGAGATAAGAGTGGAATTTGATTTTACTCATGGAACGTTTACTATCAATATACCAGGGTGGGAAAGTGGTATTACGGGTGGAATTGTGAGATAGCCAAAATAGCACATTAACAAAAGGAAAAAATAGAAGACATGAAAATCAACACATTTGTAAAGATAGGGTTGCTCTGTATATGGTTTATCGGCATAACGACATGTACATCAGATGAACATGCGTGGCAAAGAGGCAACAGTGAACAGATAGACACCACCCTTTTTAAAGAGGGTACTGTACCTGTTTTGATTCCCGTTACAAAATCGCCTAATGATAACGACCCGGAAAACAGGATTGTATCCGTCCGCATCATTGTAATCAAGCAAGATAGGGTAACGAACAATAAAGTCATCAATAATATTAATGCATCTGAGACGAATATTCAGCTAACAGACCTTGTTCCGGTTGGAACTGTTGATTTTTTTGTCATTGTAAATGAACTATCCAACTGGGATTTAAATGGTATTACCATCGGCAACACTTACTTCTCGAATAATTTGAAACAGAAATTAATTAGTTATAATTCCGGACTTCCCGTGGTAGATGCTACACATCCGATTCCCATGTTCGAAATGTATGAGAATTTACAAATTACAGAAAGCGGCAATACACTGCTGAACAATATATCTGTCACTTTAAGTAGTGTTAAAAGACTTTACGCGAAGGTGACGCTTAATCTGAAATCTATCTTTGAGGATCTGGATAATGGAGGAGATCCCATCGAAATCAAACAGGTTTCAATTAAACGCATGCCTAAAGAATCTTATCTGGCTCCGTTATCCTATACAAAGAATAGTGCATCCGATTTCTTCAGCGGTACGTTGGCGCTCACTCCAAACACCAATTACTTTGTGTATGCTGACAGTTTCAAGAGTAATTTTATTTGCTATATTCCGGAATATCTTGTATCTGAAATTGACAGTTTCACATATATATCGGCTGTTGTTAATCTGGTTGGAGATGTAAATTCCGAACGGGAATATAAAATAGTATTAGGAGATGGCATATCCAATGGGAATACTTATATGCTGGGGAATACCAAGTTGTATTCCGACGTCAGGATATCCCGTAATAAATGGTATCAGTTGGACATAAAAATCAAAAGTTTCGACATCCGGGGTGAAGAAGACATCGAAATCAGACCCATAATTGTGCCATGGGATACATCCATACCAGTTGATTCGACTGGTTTTCGCGACCATATACTAACAGTTTCTCAAGACATATTTCAGCTTGCTGCGGTGTCATTCGACGGGATAGTAGAGATAACGACCGATCATCCGGGCGGATGGAGTGCAAATTTGGCGCCCAAGCAATCCGGTACACTTCGCACAACGTTAAATACTTTTGTGGGGACTTCCGGAACCGGAGTATTGAAATTTCATTATAATGGTCAATCAATTACCGAAGCGGATACTATCAAGGTAACGGCGGGGGCGGTAACTAAGAGCATTTTGATTAAAAACTAAAGACTAAAGACTAACAAGTACAACTTAATTAAAACAACATAGGGGGGGGGGAACATGAGAAAGTGGACAATCTATGCAGCAATTTTATTTCTGGCAACAGCTTGCACGTTGGAAGAAACGCCAATCAAGCAGGAACCGTCGTCACGCAGTAGCGACGGTATTCCGGATATAACACTAAAAATTACCTTCCCAACACCGGAATCTCCCATTACGCGAGCTATCACGGGCGCGGAAGAAAACAAAATAAATCATTTGTATATTCTGGTCTTCCACGAAGCGGGAACACCCGATCTGTTGGACGATACGTATGCCGGCACATTCACGGCTACACCCGAAGGTAGCGGAGCAGATGCTTCACTAACCGACTCGACTGGAGGTAACAGTGTAGACGGACATATCAAAAAAGTTACGCTATCGTTTAAGACTTCGCCCCAAAGACAACGTTTTGTGCTTCTGGCAAACCTCCCCTCTCAATTGAAAGCAATCATTGATGGACTGGATGATAGCGACATAGGAACTACAACGGAAAAAGATATTATTCGGCAACTTAAATTCGACGCTTCGCTATGGGAAACAGCACAGAACAGTCCGGCGGAAAATCCTTTCCCCATGTTCGGACACACAACGGAGCCGATCTATATTGATTACGATCATCGCAACCAGATTCCATCATCTATTGATATTAATTTAATCCGCTCTTTCGCAAGAATTCATGTGGGAGTAGACTTGAATAATACAGGGAATAGCGGCCTTGGTGCGGATTTTACGATTAATGGGATTTATATCTGCAATACGAGCGATTCGGGCTATGTAGCGCCTCACGAGGCGTACTTGAATGCTGCTCCGCAACCTGCTCAGATAGGGAAAACCAACCCTACCACAGTTCGGAACGATGGAAACTTTTGGGTCGCATTTAACCCCTCTTCTCCCGGAGACAAAGTGGAGCGCACCATCTATGTACCCGAATCGGACTCTTTGATTGTTAACGGGACAGATAGCGTTAAGCCGGCTTTTTTGGTAATAGACGCACAGTACAATGGAAACCAACGCTTTTACCGGGTTGATTTCACCAACAACGGAAAGTATGTCCCGTTGCTGCGTAACCATAGCTATACCATCAATATACTCGGCATTAAAAGAGAAGGATATGCTACATTGGCGGCCGCCAAGGCCGCTCCGGTTACTTCGGTATATACCGAAATACTCATCGAGGGTGGCAACAATATCAATTATATTAAGGTAGATCAGGTTGGCGACTATCCGCAGTATATGCTGGGATTGAGCGCCAATGAAGTAGTTTTCGATTGGGAGAAAAACTGGATCGGTAAACCCATATCCGGTGGCAATGCGCATTATACGGTGAATGCTCTCTCAACCTACAATAACGGCGATTGGTCGGCCTCGGTAACGCCTGCCGGTATCTTCACTGCTACGCGACACTCTGCTACCGAACTGAGAATAACGGCAAGTGGCGAGAATCATACCGGCGAAGAACGCTCTGCAACCGTAACGGTCAAAGCCGGCTTTATAAGTCAGGATATCACTGTGCGGCAAACGGGTGGAGCCAATAGCGCCGTATTGAAAATTCCAACGTCAAGTGCAACGGGAACCGTACGGATACCCTTGGCTTTTATTGGTAAAGCCAGGGCAAATGTATTTGATGGGAGATCGATGGGGGACTTCAAAGCCAGAGTAATCTGGCGGGAAAAAGATAGCAACGTGGCCTTCCATGCGGAACTTAGTTCCGCTTCCGGCACCATCGACGGCCAGTATATCACCGTAACGGCTACGGCCGCATCTGCATCTGCCAACAAATATTCCAACGCACTACTTGCTCTTACATGGACTAATCCGGGAGGCCCAGGCCCGGTGGGAAGTCGTGACCCCGACAAAATTGTATGGAGCTGGCACATCTGGAGTATGCCCGAAATTGCAGACTATCCTTATGGAGGAGATGTAAACAGCGGCTACCAAGACCCCAATCAGTCGTTGCTGATGAAAAGGGTTTTGGGTAAAGGAGCCTCCATACATAGAGGACTATACTACCAGTGGGGAAGAAAAGACCCGTTTATGCACGACTTTACGAAGATAGAAAAGGCGGATACGCTGATTCCCTTCCACCATGATGATATACAGGCGGCTATACCACCGTTTGAAGCAATGAGGCTTCCTACCACGTTTTTTACACATTCCTCGGATTGGATAAATACACAGACGGACAATCTGTGGTATAGGTTGCAGGGCGTCGACACGCTAAAATCATATTACGACCCATGTCCGGAGGGATGGCGTGTACCGCTTTATTATTCGGATCCCGATAAGACTCCCTGGAAGAACGACGCAACCAGTTATCTGTCCGGCGCTCGTGACGAATTTCGGAATGGCTATCTCGCGCCCACAACGGCAGCCCATACTTCCACAACGATAGGGTATATATGGACGGCATCGCCGGACATGGTCAATGCACGCTATACGGAAATAATAACCGCGGGCGTTACCACCTCTTCGACCTCCAGGTCTTCCGGCCTTTCGGTGCGATGTGTGAAAGATTTGGCGCGAAAGTTTTAAATATATTATTATCAGAAAAATACTATAACTCAACTTAATACAATAATATGGATAAATACGTAATAATAATAGGACTGTTTTTACTTCCGGGTTTTATGAAGTCACAGGCCCTTTACAACCAAGGTGATATTCACATTGGCGGTACTGCAAATATTGCCTCATTATATATTGAAGGCAACTTAACAATCGTGGAGAGTGGTAGTATTACTCATACGGGAAAGACTATTCTAACCGGCAATTTTGTAAACAATATAACCGGCGGTCATGTATTCGCCGCCACAAGAAACGGTACGTTTGAGTTTAGAGGCGCCCAGACACAGTATATAGAAGGAACGGCAGATAAAGCCGAACACTATATCGAATTTCCCCAAACGGTGGTAATTAACAATCAACAGTCGGATTACAAACAATCTACAGTTCGCATCGACCCGAATATGGGGGCGACCATGAAAAACATTACTTTCCAACATGGACGTTTGGTACTGGATTCGCAAGCGCATAACACCTCGGCGCGAGACTCCACGGATATCGCCCACCTGCTGGCCGAAACCGGCGGAAATATTATCTACAAACACAATCAGACAAATCTGCAGGACGAAGGGGTGGTACAGGTAAACCTCTCCTTAGGTACCAACTATATGAGTGGGCGATTGGTAGGATTCTCGCCCCCATTCAAAAAGCTCTATGCGGACTATTTCCTGTTCAACTTCCTTGCCATACCCGACAAATACGGAATGTTCAACAAACAGAACAATTATTGGATTAAAGATCCCAAAACGGAACTGTCCGCCGGGCGAGGATATATGCTGGGACAGGGATTGGTACCCTGGAACAACACTTGGCCCGAAAATAACTATTATCTTGAAACGCTCGACCCGCAATACGCTACCGCCGACAGGCACGATGCCATACGAGATACCTTTGTATTTGCCCGCAGGTTCGCTCCCCCATCATTCACAGTTTTTGTAAAAAATGCACTGATAGACGGGTACGCGGGCGAAGAATTGAATACGGGTGATGTAACCGTTCCGCTAACAGCCGATGACAATCAGTTTATTTATCTGGGCAATCCCTATACGGTACCTTTGGATCTGAGCGAACTGGCCGATGCGTCAACGTTAGCCTCCACTATATGGGGAAGTGCAGCGCCCACCATATCGAAACGATATTACATTCTTTCGGGAAAGAGTTCCGGAAGCTATCTGCCCAACAAGGAGTTTCAGTTTAATGTTTCACCTCTTGTCGGTCAGGCAGTAGGCAATACAGCTCCCTTGCCCCACCAGATAGCGCCTATGCAAATGTTTGCAGTGACGCGCACCGGGACATCCAATAGTAGTGATTTCATCATCCCTGCCTCCAGACGGACCCATGGAACGAAATCTTTCTTGCGAAGCGCCCCCGTTCCCCAGGTGATAGACGAACTGCTTATCGAAACCAAAGACGGGATGACCGGCGGATACGACCGCTTGTGCATCGTATTCCGGAATAATGCCACGCTGGCCTCGACCGATATGTTCGATGCCCCGAAACTGTTCAACCGTACCGGTGGCGTGAACCAGATATATACCCTTTCGTCGGACAAAAAAGAACTTACCACCAGCATTATTCCACCCTCTACGAAAACAATCACGATGTATTTCGAGCCGGCCAGGCAGGCGCAGGAAGTTGTTTTGAAAGCCGACCGTCTCAGTTCGATAACGTCCGTGGACAATATCGTATTGGAAGATGTTCAGACAGGGAAATTGCTCGATTTGAAAAAAAGTCCCACTTACCGTTTTGTGTCTTCTTCCGGCGATAAAATAGACCGTTTTGTTTTGCATTTCGACGACGGAACGGTAGGCCTCGACGCACCCTCCGGCTCTGTTTTTCGCGCAAATTACGAAGCAAACGCTGTTTGGGTGTACGGTATAAGGGAAAATCAGATAGGAACTACGGCTTATATATACGATATGTTAGGTAATTTATTACATCAGCAAACCGTTACGGAAGTACCGTCCTTTCGGATAGGCAAAAGCTTATCGAGAGGACTTTATATTATACGATTGTCCGGCGAGGCCTCTGTGGCCAGGTTTGCTGTAAAATAAAAATCACGATTCTTTTTTCTTATGTGTCAGTGTCTATGCTGCCGGATGGCCCCATAGACACTGTTTTTTTACACATTATGTTTGAAAAGTTAATTGAAGTAACAAGAAAATCTAAGAAATAAAGAAAAGATTGCGGTAATTTTTATCAATATCTCGTTTTTTTTATAACTTTGAGCGTTCATTTGTGTTATATCTTAACAAATAGCAAACGCAATGATACAATATATTCTTTTAGAGACAATAAAATTATAAAATTTATAAAAAAATGAATTATCAGTTTGCCATTAAAGAACCTCTTTCTCTACGGTTGTATTCTCCGGCATCTCCCACAGGTTTCAGATTTCGGGATATAGCTGCGGGGCATACGTTAGGCGCCGGTAATAAAGATTTTCATCATTTGTTTTTCTTATTGGATGGAGAGGCGATTATCAGTTGTAATGAGTTTACAAACAGAGCTATCCATGCAAAAGAATTTGTCTTGATTCCGATTGCCGCCGATATGATTTTTCGGGCTGTATCTCCTTGTCGCTTATTGACCTTCAGTTTCGAACAGTTTTTCCATCTTTCCGACAGGGATTACGTGCACGAGATTTGCAATCTGGCTTCCGGCGTGACGTACAATTTTACGCCTGCCTCCGTTCGTCAGCCGCTGGATAAGTTTCTTTCTCATCTTATGCTGTATTTTAAGCAGGGGATGAATAAGCCCATCTTACATGAAATCAAACATGTGGAATTGTCGGTTATTATGCGTTCCTTTTATTCGAAGGAAGAAATCGCTGCTATTTTCCATCCTATAGCCGGCAAAGCAATCGATTTCAGAGTCGAGGTGATGCGCAACTATCGCAGAGTATCCCATGTAGACGATCTGGCTACTCTTTTCGGTATGGAAAAACGAACCTTCGGACGGCAGTTTAAAGACGAATTTGGCATGTCTCCTTATCAATGGATATTGAACCAAAAAGCCAAACATGTACATTTCAGCCTGACCGAATCTAAGCAGTCGCTTGATTCGATACGGAAGGAACATGGTTTTAAGTTTCCCGGACATTTTACCCGTTTCTGCAAAGAGCAATTTCATACCACCCCCACCAAGCTTGTAAGAAGTTTGAGAGCCAAAAAATGAAGGTTTTTCCCTTTATTTACGAGGGGGTAAAATAATCCTAACGGATTGTAAATTCAGTTAATTCATGTGCAATCCGACAGTTTAATAAATACTTTACTGTCGGATTGCTATTGTATTTTAAAGTTAATTCAGACAAGTTTGTTATTTTATGAAAATGATTATACGCTTTTCGGTAATTTCATTGCCTGCTTTCGGGAAAAACATTGCAATCACTTCCGGAAATCATTGTAATGTGTTCAAGGTTTCATTGTAATGATTTAAAAAAACATTACAATGACTCTCCGGAGACACGACGATGATTTCCCGACAACTTTGAATACTACTGAAAATTACGTTGAATACAGGAAAATTAAGAGTTCGAAACGACCGGAAAGCCTTAAAAAACTATTTGACGAAATAATCGTTAAGCGCGAAATACGCAGCAAAAAGAAACATATCGGTCTATATCCATCATTGTATGTATCCATTCCGCATTGAAATCTTCCAAAATGTATTTTTAAAACCTTCAAATTACGCTGTTTTTCAGAGTTCTCGTAGACTTTGGCAGCTTTCAAGCCGTTTTTTTTCGTTCCCAAATCCGACAAAATGATATTTCTAACAAATTGTCATTTGCATGCACGATAATCAATTTACACCTCCAAATACATTGACGGAATAATATATTTCTACTACTTTTGCGAAACACGCCTTAGGGCATTAAAAATTACAAATTATGAGACATTTGACATT
Organism: Tannerellaceae bacterium; assembly: GCA_031284375.1. Classification (GTDB taxonomy): domain Bacteria; phylum Bacteroidota; class Bacteroidia; order Bacteroidales; family Tannerellaceae; genus DFXE01. The sequence goes on from JAISZY010000088.1 coordinate 8,722, forward strand.
TCTATTGAGTGTATTCCTGTTTGCCGGATTGATAAATGCACAGGAATTGAAAGTGATTAAATTGGACGCGCCGGATAAAACCGGAGGAGCGCCCTTGATGAAAGTATTGAGCGAACGTAAGTCCGACCGCACCTTTGCGCCGGACAAACTGAAAGCAAAGGATTTATCCAATTTGTTGTGGGCGGCCAACGGTATCAATCGTTCCGACGGTAAACGCACGGCCCCTTCCGCCATCAATGCGCAGGATGTGGACGTGTATGTTATCTTGCCGGAAGGCGCGTATCTGTATGATGCAAAAGCTCATGCCCTGAATCCCGTAGCGGCAGGCGATTATCGTGCAGCCGTAGCCGGAGGAGGACAGGATTTTGTAAAAACGGCTCCCCTCTGCCTCGTATTGGTGTCCGACCTGAAACGTTTAAGCCAAACGCCTGATGAAAACACCAAATTGATGGGCGCCGTAGATGTAGGTATTGTTTCGCAGAATATCAACATCGTTTGTGCAAGCTTAGGATTGGCCACCGTTCCTCGCGCGTCGATGGATAAGGATGCGCTGAAAAAGGCATTGAAACTAACGGATACGCATCTGATACTGATGAATAATCCGGTTGGTTATCCGAAGAAATAAAGGGTGTGAAGGTATTTCTTCAATCTGTTTTTGTACAATTGCTGCTTAACCCGTATGTATTTCTGCGGGGATGGCAGGCGATTCCACCCAAAAAAATCTGGCGGATTCCGTGTATTGTCTGTTTTGCCGTCGAGTTATTCACCTACTTTGTCGGGTTCTTTTTTCATAAAGAATTGCCCGACCACGTAATGCTCTTCATCCGGTATTACTGCGAGACTTGGTATATAGGCCTGCTGTACGTCACGATGGCGCTGCTGACGATGGAGGTAATCCGCCTGACAAATCGTTGGATACGTCCCTGGTATCCACGGTGGATTGTTGAACATTGGGCGCAAACAAAGTTGGCGCTCTTTTTCTTTATGATTGCCGGCGCAGCCGCTCTGCTGCTAAAGGCTCATGATACGGTAAAGCATCCTGTTGTGAGGCATGTGTATATCACACTGCCCCAGAGGAAGGGGTATTTGCCCGATAGTTTGACGGTTGTTATGATGAGCGACCTCCATATCGGAGAAATAATCGGTAAGGATATGGTGCGGCGCTACGTTTCCCTCAGCAATGCACAGCATCCCGATATGGTTGTTCTGGTGGGCGATTTGCTGGATTACGAATCCCGTTTAGCCGAAGAAGCACATATCGAAGACGATTTGCAGAAACTCCACGCACCGCTGGGAGTGTATGCGGTAAACGGCAACCACGAATACCGGGCCAACCGTCATGCCAAAAAGGAATGGATACAAAAAACCGGCGCCTCCCTGCTGGTTGATTCCGTTGTATTGATAAATGATTCTTTCTACCTTGTAGGGCGCGACGATTTCATCAATAAAAGACGCCGGCCCCTGCACGCTCTTTTAAAGTCTTTAGAGAAGGATCTGCCTGTTGTTGTACTCGACCACGAACCTTGGTCGTTCTCCGAAACGGTGATGAACGGAGTCGATCTTGCCCTATGCGGTCATACGCACAACGGACAGTTGTGGCCTTATCCCTTATTGATGAAATTCATATACGAATGTCCCTATGGGTATTACAGGAAAGGAGACACGCAGTTTTATGTTTCTTCCGGCATCGGAGTAGCCGGGCCTCCTTACCGGGTAGGTACGGTCAGCGAATTGGTCGTCTTGCATATTTTGTTTGCATAAAAGTTTCCCGATTGCGGATGCAACCGGGAAACGGGCTTTGGTTGTTTAAGTTAAGGGAGGAATGTAGTCAACCTGAAACTAAACTAAACTAAATACAATCTTTTTACCTTAAATCGCTAATACGGTGTTTCTGCAAAGAAATGATATAAAGGCAAGACGCCAAAATAAACGACTACATCAAAAGATGCTCATTTCTGTTCGCGAAGACCAAGGAGGTACAACATTTCTTTCTCAGGTATCCTGCGGGGGAGGCGGTACTCAGAAGTTCATCAGAAAATCCACTAAATTGGTATTATTGTCCAATCCGATGCGTTTTCTCAGGCGATATCTCCTCAACTCAACGGCTCGTATGGAGATATTAAGGATTGTGGCAATTTCTTTTGTTGATAAATTCATCCGCAGCAGACAGCAGATACGCAAATCGCCGGTAGTCATGTCGGCATATTGTTGGCGGATACGTTCGGTAAAGTTTTGGTGAGCGCTGTTGAAGTAGGCGTCAAAGGCAATCCAGGCGCTCTGGTTGTCGTTCAATGCTTTTTCCATCAGGGAGCGCATACGCATATATAATTTAGCGGGATAATGGTCGCCGAGAATATATTTCTGCTTCTCCAATTCTTCCAGCAACATCTTTATGATCATCTCTTTTCGGGTCAATGTGGAGGTTTGCTGCATTAATTCGTTTTTTTTATTTTCGAGTTCCAGCTTCAACATTTCGTTTTTTATCCGTTGTTTCCTCCGGTGATAAAGAATACCTATCCACAGCAGTCCTCCCAGCAAGAAAAGAAAAAGCGGAGAATAGCTACGATAATTTTCTGCCCCGGTATTCATAGTTGAGGTAGTTAAAATCAAAATGGCCAAAAACGAAAACAACTGACTCATAAATACAAAATAAATACATATCTGTGTATTTTCCAACTTTTATTCCTGATATTGCGTATATTTGTGTGCAAAAAAAATAGATACTACAATAAAAAACAGTATGAATTGGACGCAGTTACTTTCGGGCAAACGTTTGGGCATGGAGGAGTACACCGAGCGCAAGCACGAACGCACCGACTTTCAACGAGATTACGACCGACTGATTTTTTCTTCTCCTTTCCGGCGATTACAGAATAAAACACAGGTTTTTCCTCTTCCCGGAAGCATATTCGTACACAATCGTCTAACCCATAGTTTGGAAGTATCCTGCGTAGGACGGTCGCTTGGCAACAATGTTGCCAAGGGGCTAATGCGGAAATATCCCGACCCCAACATACATTTTCCCGAAATAGGCTCTATCGTTTCTGCGGCCTGCTTAGCGCACGACATGGGGAACCCTCCGTTCGGACATTCGGGCGAGCGGGCCATATCGGCATACTTCTCGGAAGGGAACGGGAAAAACCTGAAGACGCAAGTATGTGAAGAAGGCGATCGGTGGGAAGACTTTGCCCATTTTGAAGGGAATGCCAATACCATGCGTCTGCTCACGCATCAGTTTGTAGGACGCAGGAAGGGTGGTTTTGCTTTAACATACTGTACTTTGGCCTCTATCGTGAAATATCCCTATTCTTCTGTTTTATCTACCAATGGGAAGTTCGGTTTTTTCCAGACAGAAGAAGCCACCTACCGGCAAATAGCCGCCGAACTGGGCATAGAAGCCGTAAAAGGAGGCTTTGTCCGTTATCCCTTAGTGTATCTGGTGGAAGCAGCCGACGATATTTGTTACCAGATTATGGATATAGAAGATGCATACAAACTACGTATCCTGACCGGCGAAGAAACGAAAGACCTCCTCCTTGGCTTTTTTGAAGGCGAACGTCTGCAACATATCCTCGGCATAATGAAGAAAGTAGACGACACCAACGAACAAATTGCCTACCTGCGTTCCAGTATTATAGGACGCTTGGTAGACGAGTGTTCGCGTGTGTTTTTAGAACAGGAAGAAAGCATACTCGGAGGACGGTTTGAAGGTTCGCTCATCAAGCAGATAAGCGAACCGCTTAGGAAAGCATACACGGACTGTTCTGCCGCGGCGTATCGGAAAATCTATTGCGCCAAAGAAGTACTCGACATCGAACTGGCCGGTTATCACATCTTCAGCCATCTGATCGACATACTCGCCGAAGCCGTGATGAAGCCCGAACATTCGTACAGCCGTTTACTCCTGCAGCGTATCCCGGAACAATACGACACCCACGCCTCCGGGGTGTACGGAAAGATACAATGTGTGCTGGATTATATTTCGGGAATGACGGATGTTTATGCCTTAGATCTCTACCGTAAGATTACAGGGATGAGCCTGCCGGCCGTCTGAACCGAGTCAGTACTCTTCGCGATACTTGTTTTCTTCCCGGTCTTTCAGGATGCTGATATAACTTTTATAACGCGACGTGCCGATGGCTTCCTCCTCTACGGCCTTCAGAACGGCACAACCCGGTTCGTGACGATGCGTACAGTTTCCAAACTTACACCCGGCGGAACATGCAAATATTTCCCTGAAATAGTGAGAAATCTCGGCATCTTCCATTTCCAACGTCCCAAACCCTTTGATGCCCGGCGTATCAATCAGATAACCGCCTTCAGGGAGGGGGAGCATTTCCGAAAAAGTGGTGGTATGCATCCCTTTATTATGGTATTCGGAGATATTTCCCGTTCTCAAATCTGCACCGGGCAGCAGATGATTGATGATAGTAGATTTGCCTACACCCGAATGTCCGGAGAGTAACGTAATTTTGTCTTTGAGTTCGGCGTTCAACTCCTCCATACCCTCTCCGTTCTTGGCGCATAGTTTGAAACAAGGGTATCCGATTCCCACATAGAGGTTTATCAGCTTTTCCATCGCCTCTTTATCGGCATGTTGATAACGGTCTGTTTTATTGAATATCAGTTTTACGGGGATCGTATAAGCTTCGGCCGTTGCCAGAAAACGGTCTATAAAAATAGTAGTAGTAATCGGGTAATTGACGGTAACAATCAACATCGCCTGGTCTATATTCGCCGCGATAATATGAGACTGTTTCGACAGGTTGGAAGCCCGCCGTATCATATAATTTTTCCTTTCTTCAATTTCGGTGATAAAGGCAGTACCTTCCAAATTCGGTTCAATCTCCACCCGGTCTCCCACGGCTACGGGGTTAGTGCTTCGTATATCCCTCAGGCGGAAATTTCCTTTGATTTTACATTCGATATACTGCCCGTTGTCTGTACGGACAGTATACCAACTACCTGTGTTCTTTATGACTAATCCCTTCACACCGTCATGATTTCTTTTTCCTTGGCGGCGTATAGTTCATCTACTTTTTTAATGAACTTATCGTGTATCTTTTGTACTTCTGCCTCGGCATCTTTTTCCACATCCTCAGGGACGCCTTCTTTTACGCTTTTTTTCAGCAGTTCAATGGCATCCCTTCGTGCATTACGCACGCTGATTTTTGCACTTTCCGCTGCGTGTCCGGATTGTTTAGCGAGTGTACGCCGGCGTTCTTCGGTGAGTGGAGGTATCCCTAAGCGGATGATTTCGCCGTTATTTTCCGGTGTAATTCCCACTTCCGAATTCATAATAGCTTTTTCAATGTCTTTAATCAAGGGTTTTTCCCAAGGTGTGATGAGGATGGTTTTAGCATCCGGCGTGGTCACTGTGGCGACATTGGAAAGAGGCGTCAAACTTCCATAATAAGAAACTTTTATTCCGTCGAGTATCTTGGGATTAGCCTTACCGGCGCGGATATGCGCCAATTGCTCGTCGAGATGAGTTATCGCATCTTCCATTTTATCCCCTGCATTTTTTACATATTGTTTTATATCTACCATAACGTTACTATTTTAGTTTAAGATTAACAAAAGTAGTAAAGTTTTCGTATTTCTACCAAATAAAAAGATTCATTTACACACTGTAAAGGGAATCCTTCCTACAAATTCGTATCGCAAAAATTATGGCGAGGCAATCTCTTTCCTTATTCGGTTGGGGTCTTGACTTCTATATACTGATTTTTATCAAGCGGCGTATAATAACCTGTTTTTTTATGTAAGTTTGTACCCTGAATCAACAAAAGAACAAGCGATGGCACACTATCTTGATCCCAAAAACGACTTAGTCTTCAAACGCATCTTCGGCGAACATCCCGACCTGCTGATTAGTTTCCTCAACGCCCTGATGCCC
>JAISZY010000106.1 GCA_031284375.1 Tannerellaceae bacterium
TAATCTGTAATTTCGTTTGTAATTATCACAAAATTAGCAAATTAAATCGAATTATCACCACTTTTCTACGATTTTTTTTCCATGATTTTCAATACTTTGAAAGGTGGGAAACTTGAATAATATCCTGCTGTTCAACAATATATTTATTATCCTTAATGAGATACTGAGTTTTTAGAGGTGCCCTAAAGCAAATTACGAAATAACATGAGCGAATCCAACATCATCCTATATAAAACCCCGAACGGCCAAGTCAGCATTCAGGTTCAGTACGAAGACGGGAGTTTCTGGCTGACACAAAAACGCATGGCGGAATTGTTCGGTGTAGATGTGCGTACTATCAATGAGCACTTGCAAAATATTTATAAAAACGCTGAACTACAGCAAGATTCAACTACCCGGAAAATCCGGATAGTTCAACAAGAAGGTAAACGAGAAGTTTCCCGCGAACTTGATTTTTATAATCTAGATGCTATTATTGCCGTTGGTTACCGAGTAAACAGCTACCAAGCCACACAATTCCGCATTTGGGCTACCAATACCCTCAAGGAATTTATCGTTAAGGGATTCGTGATGGACGACGAGCGTTTGAAGCAGGGTAAAAATTGGGGAAAAGATTATTTCGATGAACTGCTCGAACGCATCCGGGAGATTCGTGCCAGCGAACGAAGATTCTACCAAAAGATTACAGACATCTATGCCCTTTCGGCTGATTATGACAAGAATGCACCCGTAACTAAAGATTTCTTCGCTACCGTTCAGAATAAACTGCATTGGGCAATTACCGGGAAAACGGCCGCCGAAATCATATACATTTCGGCCGATGCCACCAAACTTTATATGGGTTTAACCAATTGGAAGCAAGCGCCGGACGGGAAGATAATGAAATCAGACGTGGCCATTGCCAAAAATTACCTGAACGAAGCACACATCAAAGAATTGAACCGAATTGTGTCGGCATATCTCGATTTGGCAGAGAACCGTGCCGAACGAGGTATCACCACCAATATGCAGGAATGGGTGCAGTTTCTCAATCAATTTTTAGAACTGTCACAATATCCCATTTTGCAGGATAAAGGAAAGGTCAGTGCATTGGAAGCAAAGTTGAAAGCAGAACAGGAATACGAAGTCTATCGGAAAATTCAGGATGAAAATTATATTTCCGATTTTGACCGTGAAATAAAACGAATAAAAGGAGATTAAATCATGGCTGTCACAACTTTTAGCAACCGGAATGAATGACAAATCCTGAAAGATTCGTACCTTTGTTCCTGTAAGCCATTTGTAACCCCAATGCGTTAATAATAAAACAATCAATCAACTAAAGTTGATTTGCGACTATTACAAATGGGCTGAAAAAAGTAGCGGTACACCATGTATATTGAAATTGCTAATACACAGCATCTTGTGTTTTCCTGCAAATTCTGTGTAGTTGTAAAAATGAGGTCTGTACCGTTTAGAGCGCAGAACGCTGTGAATCAATTCTGTAAATATGCTGTATTGGGAAGTGAAGCCCGGTTCGGACATATTATTATCGTAAGAGATATCCCGATGTTCAAGGATTTATTGTTTGTTTTTTATGGCAGACTATAAAATCTCACAAATTTTATCTAAGTTTGATGCGATAAAACAATACGAAGATGGAAGTAAAAAGAAAACTTACCCGTTCTAACAATAAATTGATTGCCGGAGTATGCAGTGGTCTCGCTGATTATCTGGACTTGGACCCAACGATGGTTCGCATAGCTTATATCTTGCTTAGTGTATTCACTCTCTTTTCCGGAGTGATTGCATACCTGATTCTTTGGATTGTCATGCCTGCGGAAGAAACCGATTATCGATGAACTTTGAACTCTCTTCTCCTTTCAGTCCTACGGGCGACCAGCCGGAGGCAATAGATGCCTTAGTGGAAGGTTTGCAGAGCGGAGTGCCCTGCCAGACCTTGCTGGGTGTAACCGGTTCGGGGAAGACTTTTAGCATTGCTAATGTAATCCACCGGGTGCAAAGACCGACCTTGATACTGAGCCATAATAAAACTTTGGCAGCTCAGTTGTACAGTGAGTTTAAGGCGTTCTTCCCTAATAACGCCGTAGAGTATTTCGTTTCTTACTACGACTATTACCAGCCCGAAGCCTATCTGCCTACAACTGATACTTACATTGAGAAAGATCTCCAGATTAATGCCGAAATAGACAAGCTCCGCCTGCGTACAACGGCATCCTTGCTGTCGGGACGTCGGGATGTGATTGTCGTATCCTCGGTTTCCTGCCTCTATGGCATGGCCGATCCCACGGCATTTGCCGAAAAAGTAATCCATATCGAAAGAGGAATGAAACTAAATCGCGATGTGCTTCTGAGAAAGTTTGTCGATGCCCTCTATATTAACAATAAAGTGGATTTCAATAGCGGCAGTTTTCGTGTAAACGGAGATACGGTAGATATCTTCCCTGCCATCGAGTCGTATGACGGGATGGCCTACCGGATTGAGTTCTGGGGTGACGAAATAGAACGCATATCCTCTTTCGTTCCGCTAACAGGCAAAGAAATTGACGAACAGAGCGAACTGAATATCTATCCCACTAATCTTTTCGTTACCACACAAGAACGAATCAACATGGCGATTCATCTGATTGGCGCAGATTTAAACCAACAGGTGACTTTTCTCAACGAAACAGGCAAAAAATACGAAGCCAAACGCTTATACGAACGAGTCTCGTTTGATTTGGAAATGATTCGCGAATTAGGACATTGCTCCGGTATCGAGAATTATTCGCGTTATTTCGACGGACGGGATGCCGGAGAACGCCCTTATTGTTTGCTGGACTATTTTCCGCAGGATTTTTTATTAGTAGTAGACGAAAGTCACGTTACCGTTCCACAGATACGCGCCATGTACGGAGGAGACCACTCGCGCAAGCAAAACTTAGTGGAATATGGATTCCGATTACCGGCGGCAATGGATAATCGCCCGCTTACGCTCGAAGAATTTGAATCGCTGACGCTGACAACCATTTATGTGAGCGCCACCCCGGCCGACTATGAATTGGCCAAAAGCGAAGGTATCATCGTTGATCAGGTAATACGTCCTACCGGTTTGCTGGATCCCGTAATTGATATCCGTCCATCCTTAAACCAAATAGACGACCTGATGGAGGAAATAGCACAGAGATCCGCTAAAGACGAACGGATATTAGTTACCACACTTACCAAACGCATGGCGGAAGAACTTACTACCTACCTGCTTCGCATGGGAGTGCGCTGTAATTACATCCATAGCGATGTGGAAACTTTGGAACGTATCCGCATTATGGATGATTTGCGCAAAGGTCTTTTCGATGTATTGATTGGAGTAAATCTACTTCGCGAAGGCTTGGACTTACCGGAAGTGTCGTTGGTTGCCATTCTCGACGCCGATAAGGAAGGATTCTTGCGCTCGCACCGTTCGCTCACGCAGACAGCCGGACGAGCCGCGCGAAACGTGAATGGGAGAGTTATCTTCTATGCCGATAAGATAACCGAAAGTATGCAACTGACCATCGACGAAACCAACCGCCGACGAGAAAAACAACTGGCTTATAACGAAAAGCACGGCATCATTCCAAAGCAAATAGTAAAAGCAAGCGTGTCCTTACTGGCCGAAAAACAACCAATAGAAGAACTACAACCCTATGTCGAACCGGAACCTATACTCGTCGCCGACCCCGTTGTCCGGTACATGAGCCGGCCTCAGTTGGAAAAAGCTATCGAACATGTTAAAATACGGATGACGGAAGCCGCCGAAGAACTCAACTACATAGAGGCCGCTCAATATCGCGACGAACTGATAAAATTGCAGGACTTACTCCAAACATTATCCCAATAAACATCTTTCACCTACAAGTTATTCTCCTATGAAAACCCACATCACCGTATGCTTATTGCTTATCGCCTCGTATGTTTACGCTCAAACAGATACTTTGTATTATACGGCGGAAGACAGCATCCTGTTCGGCAAATATCTTACCTACATGGAGGAAAAAGACTCCTTGCCCTTTGATTCCCTGCTGATGAAAACAGCCGACTTCTTCCTCGGAACTCCCTACGTTGGGGCTACCTTGGAACAGGAACCGGAAGGTTTAGTCATTAACCTTCGGGAGTTGGACTGTTTTACCTTTGTGGAGAATGTGATAGCCCTCTCGCGAACCATTGCAGAGGGAGAACCGGCTTTTGAAAAATATTGCAATCATCTGAAACTTATCCGCTATCGGGAAGGAAATATAACAGGATATACCGACCGACTGCATTATACCTCCGACTGGCTGTACGAAAACGACCGGAAACAAATCCTGAAATATCCCTCCGGAGAAATCGGAGGACAACCTTATACCTTCAACCTTTATTTTATGTCGTCTCACCCCGATAGCTATCGCCCGCTGAAGGCTGATACATCGCTGATTCCTGTCATCAAAGAAACCGAACAACAAATAAACGCCCGTACTTCGTTCTATTACATCATTCCAAAACACGAAATAGACTCCTTTGCCGTACATATACAAAGTGGAGACGTGGTTGCTTTCGTCACCTCCATACCGGGATTGGACATTTCGCACGTAGGTATCGCAATGAGAGAGGGCGAAACGCTTACGTTTGTACATGCTTCGTCGGTGGCTAAAGAAGTAATCGTCAATAAGGAATCGCTGAAAGAATACGTAGAAAACGGAAAAAACCGCATCGGAATCATGACGGCACGCCCTCTGCCGCCAACTTCAAACAAGGAGCCGGATCAGAATATCTCGAAAGCAAATTTAACGCCTATACTTTGATACGTCAGCCTGCTGAAACCGGCAAAAAGCGCAATGTTGAAGATATGATTCCCAATGCCGTACCCTACCTCGGTGTACGACGGTAATGCCGGCGTCCATAACTGACTAAAATAAAGACGTTCCGAAAATACATATTTCGACGCCTCCTTTTCAAGGACATGGAGCAGTATAAACGGACTTTGGTACATCAGATGTATTTGCGCGTACTGGTCGGAGGCGTAAAACCACTCTCTGCCAAGTAAATTGAAAACACCTCCAATCTGGTCGTCCCACGTGTCGGGGAAGTTGCGCCGGGTAAAATAACGAAAATCTGTGAAGTAAGACGAAGTTTTAGACAGATACAAACCGGCGCTCACATGATAATTGAGCCTCTGCAACAATCCCAGCGATATGCTTTGCTGTACATCGGCCTCGATTCGACCGTAATCGCCTTCGCTGTTCCAGATATGAGGGTAGGCTTTGGCAAATTCGACCGACAAGGTGGGGTAATGCGAGTAGATGTACGTTTTCCGCCTCCCGTTCATCCGGTAATAATACCGGGGAGTGTATGAAATTCCGACGGTAGACGTGAAATCGTGATAGTCGCTGTTTATGATTTCCTTCACCTCGTCGCCTACTCCGATGTCAAACCGGCGCGTTACCGGATTACGGCGGTTGTACGTAACGCCGGCAGTTAGCCGAAATCCGTTAAAGAGATCCATGCGATTGCTTATATCTATATAATAGTGGCGGAAATATTGAAGGTTAAGGTCTTCGGCTTTGAAGGAGGAGTCGGCCAATTGGTTGTTAATTTCTTGCATCATCCCGAAAGAATAACTCTGATTGCCGTTACCAATCAGCAAACGGAGTGAGGCCAACCGCTCCGGCCAATATTCCCAGAGACCTTCTGCCTTGAAAAAAACCTCTTTTCGCTTGGATACAATACCTAATTCGGGCGCAAAACTGAGGCGGGTTTCATTCTTGTAATGTTTTTGTATCCTCAAACGCTGAAGAAAAGAAAGGCCATTGTTTCGCGAATAGCCCACTTGCGAAGGATTCAAAATTCCGGAATAACGGATGTACGTGTTCTTAAAATCACGGCTGATGGGATTCGTTATCAGTTCCGTGAAGGCAAGGTAAGGATTGTGGCGGGTAGAAATGGAAGCGACGGAATCCGGTGTGTGTCGCTTGACGTCGGTCGATTGGGCGTAGAGCGCCTGTTCTTCGGTCGATAAAGGAAGGTCGCGCATCTGTTTCCAATAAATCGAATCGTATTGGATAACAACCGAATCGGACGAATGGCCGTAATGTCGCGAAAGATTGAGTTCCGAATCCTTGCGCCTCCCGGCCATCGTGTCGTCCCACGCCCACTCCACAGACGTATACGCGTACTTGGAATGATACGTGCTCGACACCGCATTGCCCAACATGCGATACGTGAGAGAAAGGTCGGCCGTCGCCGGCAGATTGAACCGCGTGGGGTCTTGTCCGTATGTCATCGTAAGTAGAAAGTCCGAAAAATAGTAACGACCGCTCAATTCTATCCGGGCAATCGTCCACGAGCCGTCGGTAATATACAAATAGCCCGTAATTAGTTTCTGACTGAGATGGTGCGGCATAAAACGAATGCGATAAATCTTCGTCCCCTGCGGGGATGTTTCCATATCCATCAGGCGAAAGTTGTAATACCGGAATGCATTCTTGGCCGTAGGCATCAGGATTTCTTCGTCGAAGGCGGTCGAGGCGTAAATATTCAGGTTAAGGAAATTAAGTATTTCCTGTTGTTTCTGCCGATTGGGAATATGACTGCCATTTATGGCTTTAAAATCGTGGAAGAATGCGTTTGGCGCTTCGAACTTCGACCGGCATACCATCTCGAACACCATATCCTGCACGCGCTGATCTACCGGAAACAAATGGTGCGCGAAACGTATCAGCACATTCTTTTCCAGTATTTGGGTGCGTCCTTTTATATACATCTCCGCCTCGGACGATACGAGCAACTTTCTGTACTTAGCTGCATATTCAATTACTAAGCTCATAATCGAATCGGCCTTGTACTCCCTTTCCTCTTCCGGCTTCGCCTCCATCCCGATACTGTATAGAAAAAGAATAGCGAACAGTATGTAAATAGTTTTTCTCAAAGACTTCGAATAATTTTATACAAATATACCATAAACCATCCGGTCTCCGGCGTGTGCAACAAAAAAATTCCCGCCCCTGATACAAACCGGAGACGGGAATAAAGTACAAAGTTTAATGAAGTATAAAATTTACAGTTATGGTATACTAAAAAAAAACAGATTCTTTAGATATCTTCCTTCGGGCTATCGTCTTCTTCCGGGTCTTTTTTACCGCCGCGTGTTTGACGGCCTTTCAGAAGCGACTTATAATACGCAATATACGTATTGAGCGCCTTGGCGAAGTGTATTATTTTCTCGTCCGGAGTGGAAGGTTGTGCGTCGCGGTCTTCCACCGGGCCACTGGGTGTTTCTTCCTCTTCGTTGGCGGGAGAAATGTCAATAGCCAGCAGACGTGCATCTATGGTATTGATCATATTCCTGTAATACCGGTCCATATCGGAACGCACTTGGCGCAAGCGTCCGGTGTCGGGACGGCTTGTAGATTCTTCCACACGTTCGGACAGTGTTTCTTTGTAGGCTGTATTTGCAGCCGCCAGATCCGTTACCCACGTGCCAAGTCCCAGCAGTTGGATTTCGGCCGAGAGGTCGATACCGCCTTCTACTTGGGTTAGGTCTTGCAGGAGATTGTCGATAGCGGCGGTTTTTTCGCCTCGCGCGCCTTTCGATATGCTGTTACTATACTTGCGAATCACGGCGTTGACTTTTATGCCTGCGGCCTGCTTGGCTTCGTCAAGTACATATTGAAAAGACTTTGCGGCATCGCGCAAACCCCGGAACAGTCTACCGCGCAAACGGTCGGCCGAAGCCGTGTCTACCGTAATAAAACTCTTGCGCAGTATTTCAAGCAATCCGTCGGCCTCTTTATAAAGTGTTTCATAAGGAGAAAACAGACGTATAATATCCAATACCTCTACGCCACATTGTGTAGCCAGACCCCAGAACTCGGTGTGGAAACGAAACCACTCCTCAATGCGCAATTGGCTTATGTTAAACCTTGATATATCCATCTCTTCAAAAATTAGTTAGTTTTCCTGTGTTGATATTCTCCATTCAATATTTAAATACGCGTATACATTATTATATCGGATGCGAAGATAGACAATTTTTTGATACATTCTAATATTGCAACAAAAAAATGCATATTTTTTTTTGATTTTTTCGGATGATTTCTTCCCAACCTACTTTTTTGCAAAGCTTTCATGGTGCGGAAACATCTTATCCAAGCAGTTGGACGATATAAAATCGTTCGGAAAAGTATCGTCCAAGCAATTGGACGGCATAAAATCGTTTGATTTTATTAAAACTTTTGGTTTGAACAGGTATATTCTTTCCGTTTTTCTATCTTCTCCCTGTCCGGCCTCGTTGTTTTTGCCGACGGACACCTGTGTTTCCGAATAAAAATCAATCCTTTAATAAATTTAATCCAAAAGAATACCTACATTTGTGCTTCACAAATATGTTATAAAGCAGTCGTGGCAATTGTATACGAGAAACAGGGAGAAGATGTCGATATGTCGGCAAGTTTGGCGGAAGTCTGGAGGGTTTTGACCGATAAAGAACGAAATGTTCTTCGGAAAAACTCCAAGATTCAACGTTTTGTACGCAATGAACATATTTACGAAGAAGGAGATGTGCCAAAAGATATGATGTGTTTGTTGAAAGGAAAAGTGAAAATATTTAAGGAAGGAGTGGGAGGAAGAACCCAAATCATCCGGATGATTAAACCTATACAATATTTTGGTTACCGCGCCTATTTTGCCCAGGAAAACTACCTTACCAACGCTTCTGCGTTCGAGGCGTCTACGGTGTGTATGATTCCTATGACGGTCGTTTCCGAACTTCTGAAAGGCAACATAAAACTGGCCATGTTCTTCATCCGCCAACTGTCCGTAGACCTGGGTATAGCCGACGAACGGACGGTAAATCTTACACAAAAACACGTGCGCGGACGTTTGGCCGAATCCCTGCTCTTCCTCAAAGACAGCTACGGACTGGAGGAAGACGGCGCAACCCTGAGCATTTACCTTTCTCGCGAGGATATCGCCAATCTGTCCAATATGACCACGCCAAACGCCATTCGCACGCTCTCCCACTTTGCCAACGAACGCATGATTGCGCTGGACGGACGCAAAATCAAACTGATAGATATGGATCGCTTGAAGAAAGTAAGTAAATTAGGCTAAGCAAACTATGGAATTTGTTCGAGAATGGGTGAATAAATACTTAACAAGTTGGGGGTTGATAGAAAAATCGGCCGACACATCCGCTCATATCATTGTGCTTTTATGTATTCTTATCCTGGTCTATGTGGTGGATTATATGATGCGCGTTGTTGTTTTGGGCATCTTCAGACGAATGGCAGCGCGGACTAAAAACGAATTTGACGACTTGATTGTAGACCGGAAAATTATCCATAAACTGATTCATATCCTCCCCGCTTTCTTGATCTATATACTACTTCCGTTGGCATTTCCGGTGCAAGAGCAATCGCAGACGCTTGATTTTGTTCAGCGTTTATGTATTATCTATATGATTGCCTCTGTGTTGCGGTTTATCCACGCGTTGCTCAACCTGATTCATGATTTCTTCAACCGGAAGGAGTCGTTTAAGAATAAGCCGATAAAAGGATTTGTGCAAATCATCCAGATTACCTCGTATTTTGTAGGTGGCATTCTTATCATTGCCGTATTGATTAACAGGTCGGCAGTAAATTTATTTGCCGGATTGGGGGCATCGGCAGCGATTCTTATACTGATATTTAAAGACGCCATACTAAGCTTTGTGGCAGGTATTCAGCTTTCTGCCAATGATATGCTACGGGCGGGCGACTGGATTACGATGCCCAAATACCATGCCAACGGAGTGGTGATGGAGGTAAATCTGGCCGCGCTTAAGGTGAGGAACTTCGACAATACGATTGTCACCATTCCGCCCTACGCGCTACTCAGCGAGTCGTTCCAAAATTGGCGAGGGATGTCCGAATCGGAGGGTAGGAGGGTGAAACGCTCCATCAGCATCGACATGCATAGCGTGACGTTCTGCACCGAAGAGATGCTCAACAAGTTCCGGCGCATCTCGCTGATAAGTGATTACATAAATTCTAAGGAAGAAGAACTCCGGCAATACAATGCCGCGCAGAGCATCGACGATTCGGTATGGGTGAACGGACGTAGGCAAACCAACATCGGCGTATTTCGCGCATATCTGATACGTTATTTAGCGAGCCATCCTGCTATAAACAAGGAGTTACCCTGTTTTGCCCGTCAGTTGCAGCCCACGGACAAGGGCATACCCATTGAACTATATTTTTTCACTGCCGAAAAAGAATGGATAGCCTACGAAGGCATCCAGTCTGATGTGTTCGACCATCTGCTGGCCGTTATCCCGGAGTTCGGATTGCGTATCTTTCAAGATGTTTCGGGCGATGATGTGCGGAACTCATTCCCCTATTTTACAAAAACCGGTATAAGGAATTAAAGCCTGAGGAATACGGATACCATCGGGTGTTTGATTATTCTCAAGTAAAGCCGCCAGAATACGAGGCAAAGCCAGAGCGCTGCCATTGAGCGTATGACAGAGTTGCATCTTTTTGTTCGCATCGCGATAGCGGCACTTCAGACGATTGGCCTGATAAGTCTCGAAATTAGATACGGAACTCACTTCCAGCCATCGTTTCTGGGCGGAAGAATATACTTCAAAGTCGAAGGTAAGGGCAGAAGTAAAACTCATATCCCCGCCGCATAAACGAAGGATACGCCAGGGCAGTTCCAGTTTCTCCACCAATCCCTGTACATAGTCTACCATTTCTTGCAGAGAGCGATAGGAGTCTTCCGGTTTGTCGATGCGAACAATTTCTACTTTGTCAAACTGATGAAGCCGGTTCAGCCCGCGCACGTCCTTTCCGTAAGAACCGGCTTCGCGACGAAAACAGGCCGAGTAAGCTACATTCTTAACCGGCAAATCGGTTTCGTTCAATATCGTATCCCGGTAGATATTGGTAACGGGGACTTCGGCGGTGGGAATAAGGTAAAGTTCGTCTTGTGCAACATGATACATTTGTCCTTCCTTGTCGGGCAATTGTCCGGTCCCGTATCCCGAATCGGCGTTTACCACGTAGGGCGGTTGTATTTCTACATAACCGGCTTCGCGGGCGCTGTCTAAGAAGAAATTAATGAGTGCGCGTTGCAACCGGCACCCATCTCCTTTATAGACGGGGAAGCCGGAACCGGCGATTTTAACGCCCAATTCAAAGTCTATCAAATCGTATTTCTTGGCCAAATCCCAATGAGGCAGGGCGTCGGCATGGAGGGTTGGGATGGCGCCTCCTTGTTTTTCTACCACGTTATCGGCCGCGTGCGAACCTTCGGGCACGGAGTCGTGCGGGAGGTTGGGAATCAGCAACAAGGTTTCGTGGATTTCTTTTTCGGACAATTCTTTTGTGGCCTCCAGCGCTTTGCAGATTTCTTTTATTTCCGATACCTGCAAACGGGCGGCTTCGGCAGCGGCTTTCTGTCCTTCTTTCATCAACGTTCCGATGGTTTTTGATATACGATTCAGCTCAGACAAATGAACGTCTAACTGTTGTTGGGATTCCCGTCTTGTTTTATCGGCCTCTATCACTTTATCGATTAATTGTTCGGCGTCGAAATGTTTCTTTGCCAACCGGCGTATGACCTCCGTCCGGTTATCTGTAATTACTTTGAGCGTTAACATAATTTATTCGTATCCTGTATTTGTATTTTAGGGAAGCAAAGATAATCATTATCCAAAGAATATGATTATCTTCGGGGCCAATGTATTAATCATTTTAAAAATTATAAAACCATGAAGAAAGAATTTATTTTAGCAACATGTTTGATTCTCTTTGGTGTTGTTCCGGTATCGGCTCAGAAAAACAACACGCTCACCGGCAAAGAAAAAAGTGAAGGATGGACGCTTTTGTTCGACGGAAAAACAATGGATGGATGGCGTAAGTGCAACTCCGCCGAAATGGCGGCCAATTGGTCTATCGACGAAGAAGCGATGAAGGTTTCGCGAGGCGAAAGAGCCGGACGGGGGCAGGGAGGCGATATCCTCTACGCCACTCAAAAGTACGGCGATTTTGAATTATCCATCGATTGGAAAATTGAAAAGGAAGGTAATTCGGGAATCTTCTACTACGTGGTAGAATATCCCAATCAGCCTATCTATTATGCTGCACCCGAGGTGCAAGTACTGGACAATTGGTATGCGTCGGACAATAAGCTGACCAATCATCTGGCCGGATCGTTGTACGATATGCTTCCTGCTTTACCTCAAAATGCAAAGCCGGCAGGAGAATGGAATACCATCGTTATACAAGTGAAAGACGGTAAGGCAATTCATACGCAGAATGGCGTCCGGGTGGTAGAGTATGAATTATGGACGCCGGAGTGGAAAGCGCTCGTGGCAAAAAGCAAATTCAAAGATTGGGAAGGTTTCAAAGAAGGGCCTGCCAAGGAAGGATATATTGGATTGCAGGACCACGGATATAATTGCTGGTTCAGAAACATCAAAATCAGAAAGCTATAAGTATTGTTTATTTGACCCGTCCGCCGGTTATCCAGGTGCGTAGATAATAAGGTTCGCTCAGATTGCTAACCATCACGCCCCTGGATGTGCTGGCGTGTACAAATTTATTATTCTTCAGATAAATGCCCACATGATTGGGTATCTTCCGGTTCCCTCCGTCTGTACGAAAAAAAACCAAATCCCCTTCCCGCAATCGGGAATGTCTTACTTTCTTACAATTATATTTCAGCATATCGGCCGATGAAGCGGCCAAGCGTTTGCCGTACACTTCCCCGTAAATAATCGAAGTAAAGCCGGAACAGTCTATGCCCCTCCTCGAAAGTCCGCCAAACCGATAGGGTGTTCCCATCCACCGGGAAACGGTTGTGTACAGAAGAAGGTTATCTTTCTTCGTAATCCGCATACCCAACCGGCGAGACAGTTCTGAGGGCGAATCCGGGCCGGCTGCCAATTGCCGGCGTGTTCCGCAGGAAGCGCACAAAAGCAGAAGTCCGAACAACAGAACGGCGGAATAGATGTGTTTTCTCGTTTTCATGCTCCGAATCATGTTATTTTTCATTGGCAATGTTCGCGAATCAGACGGGACACGATGGGGTCGCCCAATTCTTTGGCTTTCTCGAAGGCTTCGCAGGCTTCGGACTTTTTCTCCTTCCGAACGAGGCATACTCCCCGTATGCGGTAGCAGGCGGCGAAGTCGGGCGCCAGGTCTAAGGACTTCCGAACGCTCTCCAATGCTTCGTCGTATTTCTGCAGGCGAACAAAGATGGCTGCCTGCTCGGCATAGTAATCGGGCGCCTGCGCATTGAGGGTGATGGCTTGCTCGATGTCTTTCAGCGCGCCTTCGTTATCGCCGGCACGGAATTTAGCTTGTTCGCGATAAAAATAGAACGTGTCGTTTACCTGTCCGTCTGTGAGGGCGTAGTAGAGGTTGTAGTCTTCGATTGCTTCGTCGAACAAAGAGAGTTGGAGTTTGTAGTCCACCCTTTCCAATATATATGGCGCCGCATCTTTGGGGAGGGGATGACCCAGTTTTGCGATGGCGCTATCCATCAAAACGACGATGTCGCTAATCTGAGCGCCGGGGATATTTTCCAACGCCTTGGCCGCCCAATAGTACGAATTGGACGAAGCCGCCGAACCGGCATTGGTCTTCATGTAAGCGTTGTATGCCGAGGGGTAATTGCCTTGGAAGAAATAAATATTGCCTTCCAGTTCGTGATAGGCCGGTTGTTCTTCTTCGCTTCGGCTGAGTCGCGTGGCGGTTTGTATGTCGGCAAGGGCTTGCTCTAAGAGTGCGGATTGTCCGGCAGAATCGGCCGCCAATTCTGTCCGTTTACCGGCGTAATGAGAGGCCCGGTTGAAGTATCCATCCGGATAATCGGGGAAGGTAGCGATAAAATCATGGAGCGTTTCCCGGTATGTTTTGGCATCTTGCCGGCCGGCGAGCAGAAATAACGAAACGGAAGCTTGTTCTACATCGGCCGGCCATTCTTTTCGTATGCCTATCCGGTCGTAGAGCGTGTTGAGGGCATCGGTTGGGTTTTGTTTCAAAGAACGGACATAGGTGGCCGATACGCCATAGGAATGCGTATGTTTGCCGGAGGCGTCGTCTTGTGCCAGCGCGAACACTTGTCCGGAGGAAAGGAGGAGCGGGGCGTTGGTCTGGCCTTCCTGCAAGGCAAAGGATATTTTGTAATAACTGTAAGGCTCTTTCAGTTTGCCGACTTCTGTTATCGTGCCTTGTTGAAAGGGCGTTGTCTTTTTCTCCGTAGCGTAGGGAAGGAGGAAAACGGGAGTGCCGTTGGCCACCGGGTCGGCGGCTAAAGTCAAGAATGTCACCTTCTTGGGCACGGCGACTTTGAAGCGAATCACATCGTACAAGTCGTCGGCGCCAATTATGGACGTAACGGGATATATATTCCCCTCCGTATCGGTAACGGTGGCCGTAGCGGCGCCATTGAAAGGGGAATAAGCAGAAAGCGCCTCGCCGGTTTCGCTTACATAAAATCCTACGGTGGAGTGGATTTTCCGATTATCTTTATCGAAAGTGGCGACCATAAGAATCGCCTTTTGGGCTTTTCCCATCCATTTGGGCGCCTTCTGGGCAACGGCCGGCAAAGTAAACAGGCCGGAAATAATACATACGATTAGTTTCTTCATTTCTTTTTTATCTGTTGAATGAAACAAACATAGGTAAAAATATGCGATTTCGGAGCATGCGACATAAATTTTTCCTTTTTTTCATCCGGAAGCATATGGTTAACAAGCGGAATGTACAAATGCTTATGCTCGCCGAATACTCGTTTGAAAGTTAAATCGTTTTTGGGATCAAGAGAACGCCTCATCGTTTCATAATTGTTTTATTCGACGGCAAATGTATTACTTTTTTGCTTATACTTCACGCGGTCATGTTTTGTGCATTGGAATCGTCAAAAAATTGGAAGTTTAACGCTAATAACATATTTAACTCCGAACCATATTTAGTATTCAAGTTTCCCACCCTCTTCACATAAGGGAAAGCAGGATGATTTATTTTGTATCTAATAGATAATCAGGCATATTTTATGCGACATTTAACGATGTTTCACATTCTGTATTTAATTGATTTACTGCATTTAACAGGATTATCACGGTTTTGTCCCCTTTTGAGGAGGCAATAATTCGACTGAGAGTTTCTCCCACATCCAGGGAGAGGATTTCCAGTAAATCAGCCACAATTTTTATAAATACAATGGCAATTCTTTCACAGAACGTTTTTTCGAGCATCTCCGCCTGTGTATCCCGAAAGAGCGCACCCAGCGTTTCATATGCTTCAAATCGTTTGTAAAGTGTTAGTATAGTATATGTTATCAGTGCGATCGTGGCATCGGCTACCTGTCCGTAAAAATCAGTATTCTGCGCCTTGCCAAGCCGCAAATACTGTTCACATTCCTTATACATCACTTCAATACTCCAACGGATTTGATACAACTCCATTGCTCCTGCAAAGCAAACCGAAAGGTCGGTGGTAAGCAGAAGTGTCCAGGTTTTTGCATTTTTATATTTGATATAGAACAGTTTAACCGGTGTTCCATGATACTTGGCCTCCACCGCAATATATTTTGAATGATACTTGCGCGAAAGGTGTACTTTCTCCTTTTTTGTTTCATTCATTTTTATGATTGTCTGTGAGTTATACTCTTTATCGCCCACCTTGAACCTGCGTTTGTCCATTTTGCACATGCCCACAACATGCAACATCCCGCCCCGAATTGCACGGATTGACTGCAAGATATAATCGCTTACAAACCAGCTGTCCATCAAAACATAACTCGCTGATAAAAGCTTACTCCGGACGGCTCGCCTGAGCATTTTAACTGCAACCCTGCTCTTTTCCTCATCCAGCTCTTCATAACGTTCCTTAAAATAGCCCGCTTCTTTCCGTTCTTTGTGAAATTGACGCTTCTGCTGCTTTCTATTCAGACCGTATTCGTTTTTCCGGCTTTCCCGGTGAAGAGACAAGCAACAAGGTACCAAACTTTTTCCATCCCCAAAACAAAGTGTTAACATTTTATAGCCGAAATGGAAACTGTGGGTTACATGGCTGAAAATCTTGCTGATACCTTCAAACGTCTTCCCGCTCTTTTCTATATCCGTATCATCTATGACAAAGCATTTTACAGACTTTTTATCAGATTCGCCTCTTTG
>JAISZY010000211.1 GCA_031284375.1 Tannerellaceae bacterium
TAATCTGTAATTTCGTTTGTAATTATCACAAAATTAGCAAATTAAATCGAATTATCACCACTTTTCTACGATTTTTTTTCCATGATTTTCAATACTTTGAAAGGTGGGAAACTTGAATAGAGAGAATGATGGAACATATAGTATAAAGAACTCTTAAAAGAAAACGCCTATGTAAAACAATCTGTAAGTAATAAAAGAATTAGGCAAGTGGTGCAACACCTGCCTAATCGGTGAGTAAATTAATAATCCGCTCTGTAAACAAGAGCATCATGTTAAATTAAAACAATACAAATGTATGAAAAATAAATTTGAGGAAGGAAGGCGTTTGCCTTTCTCCATTAGTAAGTTGGCAAGAAAAATGAAAGTACTGGCTTTGTTTGCTCTTTTGGCTATCAGCAGTCTCCAAGCTGCCGATAGTTATGCCCAAAAGGCAACGATAAACTTAAAAGCAAGCTCCGTTACGCTACGAGAAGCTATACGGGCGATTGAAAAACAAACGGAATTTGTTTTCTTCTACAATAACGACTATGTAGACTTGAATAAAAAAGTAAGCTTCGATATTGAAAACGGCAAAATTACGGATGTACTTAGTCAGATATCCGAAGATTACAGTTATGTGATTGAAGACAAACAAATCTTGTTAATCCCCCGGACGCAGCAGCAGCAACAACAGGGGAAACTCCTCACCGGTTTAGTGGTAGACCAGAACGGAGAACCTGTTGTGGGCGCCAATATCACCATAAAAGGAACAAGCATTGGACAAATATCCGACGTAGACGGCAAATTTGCCATGCAGATACCGGCCAATACCGTATTGGTGGTTTCCTATATCGGGTATACTTCGCAGGAGATTGAAGTAGGCAATAAAACAAATCTGCGAATAACCCTTTCCGAAAGCGCTCTCGGCTTAGATGAGGTTGTGGTAATTGGCTACGGCTCCGTCAAGAAAAGCGACCTTACAGGATCTGTGGCCAATGTTTTGGCCGACAACTCCAATGTGGGAGGCGCCAGCGCATCCGTGGGTCAGATGATACAAGGGCGAGTAGCCGGATTAACCGTACAACAAGGTTCCTCTCAGCCGGGAGGAGGCAACACCATTATTATCCGGGGTAGGAATTCCATCTACGGATCGGTTTCGCCTTTGTATATTGTGGATGGATTTCCGTACAATGAAGTAGGTTCGCCCGATTCGGGAGAGAACTTCAAAAACGCAGGCAGAGACCCGTTGAACTTTATCAACCCCAATGATATCGAAGCCGTATCGGTGCTCAAAGATGCTGCCGCTACCGCTATCTACGGAACAAGAGGAGCCAATGGGGTTGTGGTTATCACCACGAAAAAAGGAAAAGCCGGTAAGATGAAGGTAACTTACGACGGTTATGCCGGTATACAAGAACAGGCCAAGAAGTACGACCTGCTGACCGGTTCCGAATATATGACCTATTGGTCTCAGTTTGAACAAGGTCCCACGTATACGGCCGAAGAGATTGCCCAAGCTTCTACTACGAATTGGATAGACGAGATTACCCAGCAAGGACACGTGCAAAGTCATCAGATTAATTTATCTTCCGCCGAAAAATACTTGCGTTATTATTTCTCCGCCGCGTATTACGAGCAGACAGGTATCATTAAGAATGCCGGGATAAAGCGTTTGTCCGCCCGTTCGAACGTAGATTATCAGCGGGAGAAGTTGAGTATTTTCACCAATGCTTCTTTCACCAATATCAACGATCTGAACCAGGCAGACGAGGGAGGTACCCGAAACTCGATTATTGAAAGCGCTCTTTGCTTTGCTCCCAATCTGCAAAAGCCGGCCGATGGTAGTTATCTGGGCGACGTAGGTTCTAATTTCAATATCTATCCGCTTTCGGCATTAGGTATCGAAGACCAGACCAATAGCAATAAGACCAGCCTGAACATCAGCGCCGAATACGAAGTATTGCCGGGTCTGAAGCCACAGATAAAAGCCGGGTACGATGTGCAGGATGCTTTCCGCACCTATTTTATGCCTTCTACAACGCCTTACAACGGCGGCTTGCCCAATAATGACGGACGCTTCCACGGCGGAAGAGCTTCGGCCAGCAACGTAAGGAACATCAATTATACGCTGGAAGGATTGCTGAATTATACCCACACCTTCGCCGGAGATTTGAAGTTGATTGCCTTATTGGGATATTCCTATCAGTTCCAGGGCTGGAATGGCAACCGCACCAAAGGTCAGGAGTTTTCGCCCATTGATATTTTCGGACCGAACAATATGGGTTCGGCGCAAACGCAATTTGCCGAAACATGGAAAGGCGAGAATATCATTATATCGGGATTCGGCCGGGTTGATTTGACTTGGAAAGACCGGTATTTCCTCACCGGGACACTCCGTCGCGATGGGGTATCCAAATTCGGAGAAAACAACAAATGGGGATGGTTTCCCGGTCTGTCGGCAGCTTGGAAGCTAAACAACGAAGGTTTCCTCTCGGATGTAGAAACGATAGATTTGCTGAAAGTACGCGCCGGTTGGGGAGTAACCGGTAATTCCGGGTTCAACAATTATTTGAGTCAATCGTTGTACAATGTAGTAAAAGAAAACGGCGCCATCATCGGACAAAATATTCTCACTGCTACTCAGCTTAGTTCCACATTGGCCAATCCGAACCTGAAATGGGAAACCACCGCGCAGTTTAACTTAGGCATCGACCTGTCTGCCTATCAGCGCTACGGACTTTCGCTGGATGTATACCGGAAAAAAACCTCCAACCTCATCATCCCGATGCCTCTGCCGGTAGAGAGCGGCTTGAGCCAGCAATGGGTGAACGCGGCGGATTTCGAAGTATTGGGTGTAGAACTGTCTCTGGATGGTAAGATAATCCATACCGACAACTTCGATTGGAGCGCCAATTTCACCTTTGGATGGAACAATAATAAGGTGTCGAAAATCAACATTAGCGGAGATGCCGCCCAATCGAGCTTGGAAAGTATCGGTATCATCGAGGGAGAAAAGCCCAGGTCGTACTTCATGTACCAATTCAAGGAAGTAGACGAGAATGGCTCTTTGACCTTCTACGATTTGAACGGCGATAGAAGCGTAAATGTAAAAGATCGCAAGGTGGTAGGCAATCCCGACCCCGACGTTACCCTTGGCCTCAGCAATACGCTCCGGTACCGGAACGTAGAACTGGAATTCTTCTTCAATAGCGCCTTAGGCCAGGAGTTGCATAATTATCACAAAGCAGATCATGCGTCGGCTTATCTGGCTCATCCGCGGAATCTCTTCCGTAGCGTATTGACCGAGGCCAATCTCCCAATCTACAACGTGGCCGTGGGAGGAGATTATACAAACAATTCGCGTTGGGTGGAAGATGCTTCTTACCTTCGGCTGAGGAATCTCACTTTGTCTTATCTGGTACCTTCTGCCTTGTTCAAAGATAAAATACAGAATCTGAGGTTGTACATACAAGGGCAGAATCTCCTTACCTTCACGGGATATACCGGCGTCGATCCGGAATCAACCACTTTATACCCTTCTGTTAGAACCCTGACAGGCGGTCTTAGTATTACCTTTTAAATTGATAGCATTATGAATAAGATATATAAAAATGTTCTCATAGCCGGCTTGTTGATTTTTTCCATGCTCGGTACATCTTGCTCGGATAGCTTGTTGGACGAAAAATTGTACAGCCAGTTGGGTTCATCCAGCTTACCGAAAGGGGTAGAAGGTGTAAATCAACTCATTCTCGGTATCTATCCCCATTTACAACCCGTCGCAATTCAGGATATTACCATTTATGGATCCGATGCTCCTTCCGACCAGATGTTTATCAACTGGGGAGGCATACCGCAAACAGGTTGGGGAGGGCAAATGCACTTCCTCGCCTACGATGCCAATCACTCGGCGGCAAGCAATGCCTGGTCGAAGTCGTATGCCATCATCGCGCAATGCAACGAGGCCATCCGGCTATTCGAGAACGAAACCAATCCGGAAATCCAGACCATACTGGCAGAAGCTGTTTTCTGGCGAGCATACTTCTACAACTGGCTGATGAAGCTCTTCGGCGATGTACCTTTGGTAAAGGGAGGCGAAGACATGTCTAACGGAATAGCCCGAACAGCCAAAGCTGAAGTGTTTCAGTTTATTGTAGACGAGTTGAAGCGTATCGAAACCATCCTGCCCACATCCCGCATAGCATCCGAGTACGGACGTCCTACCCGGTGGGCAGCCAAAACGCTTTTGGCCAATATGTACCTGAATCAAAAGGATTGGCAAAACGCCTCCCTGTACGCCAAGGATGTGATTGACAACGGAGGCTTTTCGCTCCTGCCCGAATATCACGATGTGTTCGGAGTGGACGAAAACAAGGAAGTCATTCTCGTATGCGTATCTATCGCACAGCATCGCAGAGGTAACAATTACGATGCGCTGTCGCTGGAGTCTAATCTGATACGCGCACTCAACATGCAAGGATTAGCCGGCTCTAACGGATATGGATTGAGCGTTCCGTTTTTCGAAACCTTCCACCCTGAAGACAAGCGAAGAGCAGACTTCGATCCTGCTACCAAAAAAGGTATCATGATTCATGGATACATCAACAATGCAGACGGTATACCTGTCTTTAAGGATGGGGATGGCAATCCGCTGAAGGTAGAAGAAGCCCTGTACCGTATTGTGGCTCTGAAATATCCCTTGCAGGAAAATCCCGTTTCCGGCGAATGGATGACCTCGGACTACGTCCTGATGAGACTGGGAGAAGTCTATCTCACCTATGCCGAAGCGCAAAACGAACTGAACCAATCGGCCGAAGCGCTCAAATACGCCAACCTGATCCGCGAAAGAGCAGGATTGGAAGCCTTGCCTGCATCACTGACAAAAGAACAATTCCGGGAGGCTATTCTGTTTGAAAGAGGTTGGGAATTATACACCGAAGGATACCGGCGAGATGACTTGATCCGGCACGGCAAACTGCTGGAAAGAGTAAAACTCAGTTGGGAACACTATCTGAGCATTCCCTGGCCGTACGACGGCGCCGAATATCGCAATCTGTATCCTATTCCCGCATCAGCTATGATAAGGAATCCTTTACTGATTCAAAATCCGGGATTCTGAAATTTTTAAAGAATGAGGCCCACACAAAAGGGCCTCATTCATCTTCATTCGTTAAAAAGAAAATCACAGACACATGAAACTGATATTTTACACACTCATAATAGTTTGTTTGGCGGGCTGCACAACAACGGGAAAGAATCATCCCTATGCCGATTCGTATTTTGCCGGCGTAAGTAATCACGGTAAAACGGTCGATGAAGCCTACCTCACAGCCGGAGATAAAGCCTTCATCATCGGTACACAAAACGGGCTTTTCCCCGACATGGGTAGCCACATCCGGGGAGAAATGGGAGGGATATGGACCTTGCCGATCAAATTGGCCGACGGCTTCCGCCTCAAATTAACCGATGCCGAAACGCAAAAAGAAGATGGACTGACAAAAGCCGATACCTTTATTAATTATCCCTTCGGCAACCGTTTTGTATATCCGCCAACAAACGGCGTCTTGGTAGACCGGATGCAGTTTGCTCCCGAAGGGAAAAAGGGCGTCGTCGTACAATATACGTTCGAAAACACCGCCGAAACATCCCGCACGCTAACGCTCGATTTCACGCTGGATACCGAACTAATACCCGTATGGTTCTCCAAACAGAACGGAATCATTGACGGGAAAGACACCACCGAATGGGATGCATCCGCCAATACCTTCCACGCCTGGGATACAGACAACAATTGGCACGCCGTATGGGGAACCGATGCGCCGGCAACTAACGGGAACGTAGAACAGGCCTCCCTCGTCACCACGTTACAGTTAAAGCCCGGAGAAAAAAACAGGGTAACCTACGTTATCTGCGGTTCTACGGAAAGTCCACAGGAAGCCCGGACGCTGCTAACCGACCTGATAACAAACAAAGAAAGCTTGTTGGCGCAGAAAAAAGACCTGTATTACGCTCTCCTGAAACGCTCCCGGATAGATATACCCGACAAACATCTGGAAGAAACCTACAATTGGGTAAAAATCAATACGCAATGGCTTGTATCCGATTTAGACGGCATTGGTCGCTTTCTGGGAGCCGGAGCCGGAGAATATCCGTGGCTGTTTGGATGCGACAACTCCTACGCACTGCAAGGCGTAACGGCCACAGGCGATTTTGAATTGGCACAATCTACCTTGTCGCTACTGAAAGACGTATCGGAAAAAGTAAACGGCAACGGACGCATCATTCACGAAATGTCGTCCAACGGATTTGTATACAATAAAGGGAATACTCAGGAAACACCCCACTTCATCCTGGCGGTGTGGAAAACATTCCTCTGGACGGGCGACATGGATTTCCTCCGCCGGCAATACCCCTATATCCTCCAAGGTATCCAATGGCTGACGGAAGAAATGGACAAGAACCGGAATCTCTTCCCCGAAGGGTACGGAATCATGGAAGTTTCCGGACTGAACGCCGAACTGATTGATGTGGCGGTATACACGCAACAAGCGCTCGAAGTAACCGCACAGATGGCTTTATTAATGGACAACCGGGACTTGGCCGAAGCGTATCGCGCCAAGGCGGAAACATTGAAAGAAAAAATCAACACCTGCTTCTGGAACGAAGAAGAATCCATCTATTGCGATTTCTACGGAAGCAAAGAACAAGCTATATCCGTTGCGCAAGGCGCCCTCCGGCAGTTGTCGTATCGTACCGATACGGTTCATCTGACAGAAAAAATAGATTTTTACAACAAACTGCTCGAACAAATCAAGCAATTGCCGGACAGTACGGAACAAGGATGGTTTACCAACAAAAACTGGGTGATAAACACGCCGATGGAAACCGGGATAGCCCCGCGCGAAAAAGCCATCCGCAGCCTCGATAAAATACGGACAGAGCACAGCAGCGAGTATGGACCTTACCTTTCTGCCGTAGAACGGAATCAGGCCATGACCATCAGCACCAGTGTCCAGGCTATGAGCGAAGCAAGTTACGGACGTACCGAAGAAATGTTGTGGTACGTAAACGGTATAGCCAGAACTTTACATCAAACCTTGCCCGGCTCTATCAACGAAATGCTGCCCACCACCTTACCCGGAGCCATTCCAAGCTATATGTTCCTGTACGGATGCCCCGTACAAGCCTGGACAATTTACGGCATAGCAACACCGATTATCACACATATTTTTGGCGTCTCGCCTGATGCATATCATAAACAAGTAGTCTTCGAGCCTCATATACCTGCCGGCTGGGACAAGCTGTCGCTCTCGGATGTACGCATCGGTAACAATCTGTTCTCTATCCGAATTACAAAGGAAAAAGACAGGACGGTATACGAGATTACTTCGAAAGAAGACGATTGGAATTATACCTTACGTTTGCCCGACGCTACCGACATCCCACTGACAGGAAAGAAAAACCGGGTTGTATTTTAGATTTAACCGAAAAAAATAAATACCGTTACATATATACGACATTATTCATTTATTATTACATTTGCACGTAGATAGAGTTAACTTTGAACGTGTATTGTATGTATATGCGATTTCCCACATCGACATTTTAGTTACTCCTCACTGCGTATTCAAATTTTATACTTAGATAATGTATTGACGTGTATTTAATTACAGAACTCCTATACCATCGCAAATTAAGTTGCGACCGATTTGTAAACTAATTTCAGGTCAGAGAATGGATATATTGTATCCGTATC
>JAISZY010000236.1 GCA_031284375.1 Tannerellaceae bacterium
AGGAGGCGTTTTAAGGCCCAGTCGAAAGATACCAACTTTCTTTCGTTATTATTTTCTGATGTCATTATGTATCTTGTTTTGATTTGTTACTACAAAATTAGCAATATAACTCATATCCGGAGCAAACGGCTTTTCTTTTTGGGGGAATAAAGTTTTTTTCTGCCCAAGACATTCATCGCCATTTCCCTTGTTTATTTGTCAAATACAGACTTTTGTAAAGGACGATGTCATTACGAAGCCCCCAAACCCTTATGTATTGAGGTCCCCTTGGTAGCCTTAGTATAGCATCCACCCATCCTTCCCTTGTGTTACTCAATTAATACCGGATATATATGACAGAGTAGTACGAATATTTAAGAGAATTTGTTCGCCAATTAAAATGTTTGCTATACCTTTGTCTACGCTTTATGCAAGAAAAATAATATTTTAATCATCATTCAAATTTTTTCTTTTATGTGTGGTATAACAGCTATATTTAATATAAGGGATAAGCACGACGCCCTTCGGAAACAAGCATTAATCATGAGTAAACGAGTCCGCCACCGCGGGCCCGACTGGAGTGGCATCTATACCGGACGAACCGCTATCCTGGCCCACGAACGACTCTCTATCGTAGACCCCGCCTCCGGAGGACAACCGCTCAAAAGTAAAGACGGCCATCTTGTCCTTACCGTCAACGGAGAAATATACAATCATCGCGAATTGCGCGAACAACTGAAAGGACATTACGAGTTTCAAACCGGTTCGGACTGCGAAGTCATCTTAGCCCTCTACCGCGAAAAAGGCGTCCGTTGCATCGAAGACCTCAGCGGTATCTTTGCCTTCGCCCTCTACGACGAAGAACATGATACCTACCTCATTGCACGAGACCCCATCGGCGTGATTCCCCTTTATATCGGGCATGATGCAGCCGGACACCTCCTCGTATCCTCCGAACTGAAAGGTCTGGAAGGCTTCGCCGAAGAATACGAGCCTTTCCTTCCGGGACATTATTATTATTATGCCGAAGGAAAAGGCGCCATGACCCGCTGGTACGTGCGCGACTGGACGGATTACGAAAACGTAAAAGATAACCCCGCCGACGTACAGGAACTCCGCAACGCTCTCGAAGCCGCCGTACAACGCCAACTTATGAGCGACGTACCCTATGGCGTCCTGCTATCCGGTGGATTAGATTCTTCCATCACCTCGGCCATTGCCAAACAATACGCTTCCAAACGTATCGAAACCAATAGCCAAACCGCAGCCTGGTGGCCCCAGTTACATTCTTTCTCCGTTGGACTGAAAGATGCGCCCGACCTCATAGCCGCCCGAAAGGCCGCCAAACACATCGGCACCGTTCATCACGAAATACACTACACTATCCAGGAAGGATTGGACGCCTTGCGGGATGTCATCTACAACATCGAAACCTACGATGTAACTACCGTACGGGCCTCTACGCCCATGTACCTCATCGCCCGTGTCATCAAGAGTATGGGGATTAAAATGGTATTGAGCGGCGAAGGAGCCGACGAAGTGTTCGGCGGATACCTCTACTTCCACAAAGCGCCCAACGCTCAGGCCTTTCACGAAGAAACGCTACGCAAGATAAGTAAGCTATACCTCTACGATTGCCTGAGAGCCAACAAAAGCTTGGCCGCCTGGGGAGTGGAAGGCAGAGTTCCTTTCCTTGACAAAGAATTTCTGGACGTGGCCATGCGACTGAATCCCGAATCCAAAATGGCGCCGGGGAACGTGATTGAGAAGAAAATCCTCCGGGAAGCCTTCGCATCCATCCTGCCCGAAGAAATCGCCTGGCGACAAAAAGAACAGTTCTCCGACGGCGTAGGATACAGTTGGATCGATACTCTGAAGAAAATAACTGCCGAACAGGTCTCGGACGAACAGATGACAAACGCCGTCCAGCGTTTCCCCATCAACACCCCGCAGAATAAAGAAGAGTACTATTATCGCTCTATCTTCGAGGAACACTTCCCAAGCGACAGCGCCGCAAGAAGTGTTCCCTCCGTTCCAAGCGTAGCCTGTTCTACCGCCGAAGCGCTGGCCTGGGATAAAGCGTTCTCCAATATGAACGAACCGAGCGGCCGAGCTATCAAAGGCGTACATCAAGACAGTTACTAATTTGTTTCAAATTTATTCCAAATCATATAATCATCCGATAAGCTTACTACATGACACCCTCATTATGCAACATCGCGTACGAACATGATTCCTGCGGCGTAGGACTTCTGGTAAATATCCACGGAAACAAATCGCACGATATCGTAGAGAAAGGCCTGCAAGTATTGGAAAATATGCTCCACCGGGGAGCCGAAAGCGCCGACAATAAAACGGGCGACGGAGCAGGCATCATGACCCAAATACCCCACGAGTTCATCTTGCTTCAGGGTATCCCTGTCCCCGAAAAAGGGAAATACGGGACAGGGATGGTCTTCTTGCCTAAAGACAAAGAACAAGCAGAATTGTATATGAATCTGCTCAAAGAATCCCTGATACAGGAAGGGCTTTATCTGCTCGCCACACGACGCATCCCCGTCAATAGCGATATACTGGGAGAGATATCCCGCGCCAACGAACCGGATATCCTCCAAGTCTTCGTGGTAGAAGACCAACCTTCCCCTGCGATTGAGTTAAAGCTCTACCTCGCACGTAAAAAGATGGAAAAGAAGGCGCAGAACCTGCCCGTAGAGAATAAACGGAGTTTCTACGTGGTAAGCCTTTCTTCCCAGAGGATTATCTACAAAGGGATGCTGTCCTCCACCCAACTGCGGGAATACTTCCCCGACCTTACCAATCCGTATTATACCAGCGGACTGGCGTTTGTTCATTCGCGCTTCAGCACCAATACATTTCCTACCTGGGATTTGGCGCAGCCTTTCCGTCTGCTCGGACATAACGGCGAAATAAATACCATCCGAGGGAATCGTTTCTGGCTCGAAGCGCGCGAAAGCGTATTGCAACCGCCCCTGCAAGGCAAGCCGGACGACCTCTTCCCCATCCTTCAACCCGATATGAGCGATAGCGCTTCGCTCGATAACGTGCTGGAATATCTCGTTATGTCGGGTATGAGCCTCCCCCACGCCCTCGCCATGCTTATCCCGGAAAGCTGGAACGATAAAAACCCCATCTCCCCTGCGCTGAAAGCCTTCTACGAATATCACAGCATCCTGATGGAACCCTGGGATGGCCCGGCCACGCTGCTGTTTTCCGACGGACGCTACGCCGGAGGGATGCTGGACAGAAACGGACTGCGACCGGCACGCTACCTCGTTACGCACAACGATACGATGGTGATTGCTTCCGAAGCCGGAGTCCTGCCCTTCGAAGCCTCGCAGATAAAAGAAAAAGGACGCTTGCAGCCCGGCAAACTCCTCCTGATAGATATGCAGGAAGGACGGGTGTATTACGATAAAGAACTGAAAGAAACCTTGGCCTCGGCCTATCCTTACAGGGAATGGCTGGCGAAGAACCGCATCATCCTCTCCGATATTCATTCCGGGCGGACGGTGAAACACCACATAGACCGGTATGCCGAACTTCAGAAGGCTTTCGGTTACAGCAAAGAGGATATAGAGAAAATCATCCTCCCGATGGTGACCGAAGGGAAAGAACCCACCGGCTCGATGGGCAATGATACGCCGCTGGCCGTCCTCTCTACCAAACCCCAGCGACTGTTCAACTACTTCCGCCAGCTTTTCGCCCAGGTAACCAATCCGCCTATCGACCCCATCCGCGAAGAGTTGGTCATGTCGCTCTATCTTTACATCGGCTGCCAGGAAGCGAATATGTTCGAACCCTCGCCCGAACAATGCAAGATGGTAAGGCTTCAAAGCCCGGTGATTACCAACGAAGACTTGGATATCCTGACGCATCTCGGCTATAAAGGATTCCGCACCATCACCATACCGATGCTCTTCGAAGCCTCCCAGGGTGCGCCGGGAATGGAGAAGGCTATCGACAACCTCTGCCGAAAAGCCGAAGAGGCCGTAGACGAAGGCTACAACTATATCATCCTGAGCGACCGGGGCGTGAACGAAACCTTGGCCCCCGTGCCTTCCCTCCTTGCTCTTTCGGCCATACACCATCACCTGATAGACAAACGCAAACGTATGCAGACGGCTATCGTAATCGAAACGGCCGAAGCCTGCGAAGTGATGCACTTTGCGCTCCTCTTCGGATTCGGAGCCAGCGCCGTGAATCCCTACATGGCCTACGCCATCCTGGGGGATTTGGTAAAACAGCACGAGGTGCAGTTGGATTATCATACGGCCGAGAAAAACTATATCAAGGCCGTAAGCAAAGGATTGCTCAAGGTGATATCCAAAATGGGTATCTCTACGCTGAGCAGCTACCGGGGTGCGCAGATATTCGAGGCCGTAGGTATTGGCGAAACCGTATTGCAACGGTATTTCCGGGGAATGCACTCTACCGTGGGAGGCGTAGACCTGAACGACATCGCCGCCGACGTCTTGCGCCTGCATAGCGAAGGATTCCAAGACAACCCGTCCTCTCCCTTAGAGAACCGCGGCATGTATGCCTATCGCAAAGACGGCGAATACCATGCCTGGAATCCGGAAACTATCGCCAAGCTGCAAATAGCCACACGATTGGGAGACTATGCGAAGTTTAAGGAATACACCGGGATAGTGGATAACAAAACAACGCCGGTCTTCCTGAGAGATTTCCTCAGTTACAAAACCAATCCGATAGACCTCTCGGAGGTAGAGCCGGTGGAACGCATCACGCGCCGTTTTGTTACGGGAGCCATGTCGTTCGGGTCTATCAGCAAGGAGGCTCACGAGGCAATGGCCATCGCCCTCAATATCCTGAACGGCAAAAGCAATACGGGCGAAGGGGGAGAAGACCCCGCACGCTTCCCTATCGGCAGCGATGGACTGAACCGGCGGAGCGCCATCAAACAAATTGCCTCCGGACGATTTGGCGTAACGACCGAATACTTGGTCAATGCCGACGAATTGCAAATAAAAATAGCCCAGGGAGCCAAGCCGGGAGAAGGAGGGCAGTTGCCCGGATTCAAGGTAGACCGGATAATCGCCGCCACCCGTCACTCCATTCCGGGCATCACGCTCATCTCGCCGCCGCCGCATCACGACATTTATTCGATCGAAGACCTGGCGCAACTCATCTTCGACCTCAAGAACGTGAATCCCCAGGCACGTATCAGCGTGAAGTTAGTGTCCGAAAGCGGCGTGGGTACCATCGCCGCCGGTGTAGCCAAGGCCAAGGCGGACGCGATTGTTATCAGCGGAGCGGAAGGCGGAACGGGAGCCAGCCCGGTTAGTTCCATCCGGCACGCCGGCATGTCGGTCGAAGTAGGATTGGCCGAAACGCAACAGACCCTGGTGATGAACAACCTGCGAGGCTTTGTTCGCCTCCAGGCGGACGGACAACTCAAAACAGGCCGGGATATTATTATCGCCACCCTCTTAGGAGCCGAAGAATACGGCTTCGCCACCAGCGCCCTGATTGTGCTGGGCTGCGTGATGATGCGCAAATGTCACCTCAACACCTGCCCCGTGGGCGTGGCCACACAGAATGTGGAGCTGAGGAAGCGATTTGCCGGAAAGCACGAATACCTGCTCAACTACTTCCGCTTCTTAGCCGAAGAGGTGAGGGAACATCTGGCGGCGATGGGATTCCGGAGCATCGACGAAATAGTGGGACGAAGCGATTTGCTCGCGCTCCGGCATACCGACGTACATCCCAAGGCGGCGAAATTGGACTTCTCCAAATTGCTCGGTTCTTCTTCCGCCAATCCTGCCGTTGCCTTGTCTTGGCAGAAAGAACAGGAGCATAAGATAGAAAATGTATTGGACAAGACACTGATTCGCAAAACCAATCAGGCGCTCGAACATAAGCTGCCCATCGAGGTGAGCGTCAATATCACCAATACCGACCGTACCATAGGCGCCATGCTTTCGGGACAGGTAGCCCGGAGATACGGCAACGCCGGATTGCCCGACCATACCATCCGCATACGCGCCAAAGGCTCTGCCGGACAAAGCTTCGGCGCTTTCCTTGCCGCCGGCGTCACGCTGCATCTGGAGGGAGAAGCGAACGACTATCTGGGGAAAGGTCTCTCCGGCGGACGTATCATCGTTGTCCCTCCCGCTCATTGCACCTTTGTGCCGGAGAACAATATCATCGTAGGAAATACGCTTCTCTATGGCGCTACTTCGGGCGAAGTGTACATCAACGGACGAGCCGGCGAACGTTTCTGCGTCCGAAACAGCGGAGCCACGGCCGTAGTGGAAGGCGTGGGCGACCATTGTTGCGAGTACATGACCGGAGGACGTACCGTGGTGCTGGGAACAACCGGCAAGAACTTCGCCGCCGGCATGAGCGGAGGGATTGCCTACGTGCTGAATATGGACGAAACGTTCGACTACTTCTGCAACATGGAAATGGTG
The DNA here is from genome assembly GCA_031284375.1 of Tannerellaceae bacterium. GTDB lineage: Bacteria > Bacteroidota > Bacteroidia > Bacteroidales > Tannerellaceae > DFXE01. Next base: position 6,435 of record JAISZY010000236.1, read on the forward strand.
GAACTCTCCTTGGTGGAAGAACATGCCGACCGGGCGGAGCTTCAGCAGCTCATCGCCTCGCACGCGCAATACACCCAGAGTCCGCAGGCCAAACGTATACTGGAGCATTGGGAAGAGTACGTAGGGAGGTTTATCAAAGTAACGCCCTTCGAGTACAAGAAGATATTGCAGGAGCAGAAGATGGAAGCTATCAACCAAAAGATTGCGCAAATAGAGCACGATTATTAAAAACCAAACACAATGGGTAATCCAAAAGCATTTTTAACCATCAACAGAAAAGAAGCGGGCTACCGCCCTGTGCTGGAACGTATAGAAGATTTCGGCGAAGTAGAGCAAACCCTCAATACGGAAGACCGCATGTTGCAGGCCTCCCGATGTATGGACTGCGGCGTGCCGTTTTGTCACTGGGCTTGTCCGGTGTCCAACGCTATGCCGGAATGGCAGGACGCGCTTTATCGGGGGAAGTGGCAAGACGCTTACGAAATCTTGTCGAGAACCAACAACTTCCCCGAATTTACCGGAAGGGTGTGCCCCGCCTTGTGCGAAAAAAGCTGCGTGCTCAACCTCCAAGGCGTACCGGTCACCATCCGCGAGAACGAAGCCGCCATCGTGGAACGGGCCTTCTTGGAAGGATACGTCAAACCCCATCCTCCGCGCGTGCGCACCGGAAAGAAGGTTGCCGTGGTAGGCTCCGGCCCCGCAGGATTGGCCGCCGCCGATATGCTCAACCGGAAAGGACATAGCGTAACGGTCTTTGAAAAAGACGAATTGCCCGGAGGACTGCTGCGTCTGGGCATCCCCGACTTCAAGCTGAATAAGAAGATTGTAGGCCGCCGAATCAGACTGCTCGAAGCCGAAGGCGTGGTCTTTCAGAATAACATAGAGGTGGGAAAAGATATAACAACCCACGATTTGCTGAAGAACTTCCACGCCCTGTGCCTCTGCATCGGAGCCGGAACGCCGAGAGACCTGCCGGTAGAAGGGCGGGAACTGAAGGGTATACACTTTGCCCTCCAACTGCTCCGGCAGCAAAACCGCTTGGTGCGGGGAACGGACATCCCTTCCGAAGAACGTATCCATGTGGAGAACAAGCACGTGCTGGTAATAGGCGGAGGAGACACCGGTTCGGACTGCGTGGGCGCTTCCATTCGGCGCAAGGCCGCTTCCGTTACGCAAATAGAAATTCTTCCGATGCCTCCCGAACATCAAAACCCCCACACTCCCTGGCCTCTTTACCCCAACGTGCTGAAGACGTCTTCCTCGCACCAAGAAGGATGCACGCGCCGCTGGGCGCTTGCTACCCAGCGTTTTGTGGGAGAGAACGGGCAGCTCGCCGGCGTAGAGGTCGTCGATACGCAAACCGGAGCAGCCGAACTCATCCCGGCCGATTTGGCGTTTCTTTCCATGGGCTTTGTGCACCCCGTGCACGAAGGATTGGCAGACCAACTGGGCGTATTGTACGATGCGCGCGGAAACATTGCCGTTACAACGGACTCGCGGACGTCGGTCGATAAGGTCTTTGTAGCCGGCGACGCGCAGATGGGGGCCGCCTTGGTTGTTCGCGCCATCGACTCCGGTCGCCGGGCAGCCCAAGCCATTCATATCTATCTTTAAATCAGCCGAAAACTTATATACGAGATAGGGCAAATTTTCTCCCCACAGGAGATAAATTTTCTGTGGGGAGAAAATATTTTTTCTGTGGGGAGAAAATTTATTTTCTGTGCACAGAAAATTTATCTCCTGTGCACAGAAAATTTACGCCCTCCGGAGAGCAAATTTATGCCCTCCGGAGGGCATAAAAAAAGGCCCCGAACCGGCAATTCTGCCAAGTCCGGGGCCACCAGCGTTCTCTCATCAATATATATTTTTTAGGCCAAGAATCCCAGAAGGATACCGGCCGCCACGGCCGAGCCAATCACGCCGGCCACGTTCGGGCCCATGGCGTGCATCAGCAGATAATTACCCGGGTCGTACTGCAAACCCACGGTTTGCGAAATACGCGCCGAGTCGGGAACGGCCGATACGCCGGAGTTGCCTATCAGCGGATTGATTTTGTTGCCGTTCTTCAGGAACAGGTTGAAAAACTTCACGAACAAGATACCCGCACACGTGGCGATAACAAAAGATAAAGCGCCCAATCCGAATATCTTAATCGAGTTGACGGTCAAAAACTGCGTAGCCTGTGTAGACGCTCCCACGGTTACACCCAGCAAAATGGTGATGGTGTCGATGAGCGGGCCGCGGGCCGTTTCGGCCAAACGGCGGGTCACGCCGCTTTCCTTCAGCAAGTTTCCGAAGAAGAGCATACCCAGGAGCGGCAGTCCGGAGGGCACCAAGAAGCACGTCAGCAGCAGGCCGATGATGGGGAACATAATCTTTTCGGTAGAAGAAACGACGCGCGGAGGCTTCATGCGAATCACTCTTTCTTTCTGCGTAGTGAGCATCCTCATAAACGGCGGCTGTATGATTGGCACCAGCGCCATATACGAATAGGCCGAGATGGCGATAGCTCCCATCAGTTCGGGCGCGAGTTTGGACGAGAGGAAGATAGCCGTCGGCCCGTCTGCTCCGCCGATAATACCGATAGCGCCGGCTTGATTCGGTTCGAAGCCCAATTGCAGGGCAATGACATAGGCTCCGAAGATACCGAATTGTGCGGCGGCTCCAATCAGCATCAGCTTCGGATTGGATATGAGCGCCGAGAAGTCGGTCATGGCTCCGATTCCCAGGAAGATCAAGGGCGGGTACCATCCGGAGGTGACACCCTGATACAGAATATTCAACACCGAGCCTTGTTCGTATATACCTATCTGCAATCCGGCGTCTTTGAAGGGGATATTGCCAATCAGGATGCCAAAACCGATCGGGATAAGGAGCATCGGCTCGAACTCGTATTTAATGGCCAGGAATATAAAGAGCAAACCTACGGCAATCATCACAAAATGGCCGGGGGTGGCGTTGGCTATTCCCGTATAGGTAAAGAATAATTGGAGATTCTCACCAAGAAATGAAAATAAACTTTCTTGCATAACCTTATCCGATCACTACGAGTTCTGCATTTTCAAGCACAGAATCTCCTTTGTTTACTTTTATTTCGATGATACGGCCGTCGCGGTCGGCATGGATGCTGTTCTCCATTTTCATGGCTTCGAGTACGAACAATACATCGCCTCGTTTTACCGTACTTCCCACGCTGCATTTCACTTCCAGGATAACGCCCGGCAGGGGAGAGTGCACCGCGCCCTGCGTGGCCGACGACGAGGGGCGTGTTACCACAGGCGCTCCGCTGGGTGTTGTAGGCGCTTGCGCCGGTCTTTTTATCGTTACCACCTGCTTTTTGGATGGTTTTTCCATCGTCACTTTGTAGGGGGTGCCGTTCACTTCCACTTCCGCTATGTTCTCTACAACGGAGTTGATATGTACCTTATATACATTGCCGTTGATGGTATATTTAAAACTTTTCATTGTTTGTTGTTTTTAGATAATTACTTTCTTGGATTCTCACGCAAGCTGTATATTTTGGAACTCCAGGGCGAATAGTTGCGTTTTACTTTCTGTATCGTAAGCACGGTTCGTTCGATATCGTGCACGTCTTCGTTCAGTTCGTACAACGCCGTGCTGATAGCCGCCAGTACTTCGCCGGATTGGCTTCCGTGTACGGTGGTGTCGTGGCCTGCCTTTTCTGCCCGGAGCTTACCGACTGCAATAGCCAGTTTGGCCACTTGCTTAAAGATGAAGTACAGTATAAACAGGCCGATGAACACAACGGCCATAGCCGTAATGGTCATGCCGATACCTACGGAGTCGTTGGTTTTGAAGTTGTCTATTTTTTCGTTTGTATCCAGCGTGAGGTTGTTTGTGCTGGGCGTTACTTTGGCAAGGTTGCCCCATTGTTCCTGTCCGTCTACTTTGCGTCCGAAGCTGATGTCTGCCGTCTGTCCGGCGGGAATGATGTGTCCGTCTATCAGTGTTTTCCCGTCGGAATCAAAGAGAGCGATGTAATTCTCTTTTTCGGGGTCTAACGTAAAGTTCAGGTGAAACGTACCGCGCGAAGCCATTCCGTCTGCCCAGAACAATACATGTTGCCGCGGGCTGATGCGTGTAAGGACATCTCCCTTGGGGATAGGGTATTTCTTGGGATTATTGATGTCGTTGGTCAGGAAGCATCCGCTGATATTCACGGTACCTGCCGAGGTATTGTACAACTCAATCCAACTGTTCCGTTTGCCGTAATCGTCTACGAAGTTGTCTTCGTTAATCACCAGCACTTCGTTTATTCGCATGGAGATAGATCGTTGCGCCTGCGCTCCCGTTAGTCCGAGCAATAAGGCGAACAGCAGGAGAACTCCTGTTTTCTTTCTTATCCTATTCATGGTTCTGTGTAATTTACAGGGGCAGATTATCATGTTTCTTGGCGGGGTTGGTCAGTTTCTTGGTTTGCAACTGTTCCAAGGCCCGGATAACGCGGAAGCGGGTGTTGCGCGGTTCGATTACGTCGTCTATATACCCGTACTGCGCCGCATTGTAAGGATTGGCGAAGGCTTTCCGGTATTCTTCTTCTTTTTCGGCGGCTGTTTGGGCGGGGTTTTCCGAGGCGGCTACTTCTTTGGCAAAGATAACTTCTACGGCTCCGCTTGGCCCCATCACGGCGATTTCGGCCGTAGGCCAGGCATAGTTCATATCGCCGCGCAGATGTTTGGAACTCATCACGCAGTAGGCTCCGCCGTAGGATTTACGCAGCGTAACGGTTACTTTCGGAACGGTAGCTTCGCCGTAGGCATACAGCAATTTGGCTCCGTGGAGAATCACGCCGTTGTATTCCTGTCCGGTGCCCGGAAGAAATCCCGGCACATCGACGAGCGTAACCAAGGGGATGTTGAAGGCGTCGCAGAAACGAACAAAGCGTCCGCCTTTCCGCGAGGCATTGCTGTCTAAGCAGCCGGCCATGACCTTGGGTTGATTGGCCACGATACCCACCGCCTGACCGTTGAAGCGGGCAAAACCTACAATGATATTTTTCGCATAATCGGCATGTACTTCCAGAAATTCACTGTTATCGACAATCGTTCCGATTACCTCGTACATATCGTACGACTGGGTTGAACTGTCGGGGATGATTTCGTTCAGATTATCGTCCAGCCGGTCTATGGGGTCTTTGCATACCTTGAGCGGCGTTTCTTCTAAGTTGTTTTGCGGGAGGTAGCTCAGCAGTTTGCGTATCAGGTTGAAACCGTCTTCTTCCGTATCTACGGCAAAGTGCGCTACGCCGGATTTGGTGGTATGGATGCTGGCTCCGCCTAATTGTTCTTGGGTAACGTCTTCGCCGGTAACGGCCTTCACTACCTTGGGGCCTGTGAGGAACATATAACTTGTGCCGCGCGTCATGATATTAAAGTCCGTCAGAGCGGGAGAGTATACGGCTCCTCCGGCGCAAGGGCCGAAGATTCCGGATATCTGAGGCACCACGCCTGAGGCAAGGATGTTGCGTTGGAAAATTTCCGCATAGCCGGCCAGTGCATTCACTCCTTCCTGAATACGGGCGCCTCCGGAGTCGTTCAGTCCGATAACGGGCGCTCCCATCTTCATGGCCTGATCCATGACTTTGCATATTTTCAGCGCCAGCGATTCGGACAGGGCGCCGCCAAATACGGTAAAGTCTTGTGCGTAGATATAGACTAAGCGGCCATCTATCGTTCCATAACCGGTTACGACGCCGTCGCCCAGAAATTTTGTTTTTTCTATTCCGAAATTCGTACTCCGGTGTTGTACAAACATATCAAATTCTTCGAAACTGCCTTCGTCCAGCAGCATGCCTATACGTTCGCGAGCGGTGTATTTGCCTTTGTTGTGCTGAGCTTCTATCCGGTTTGCGCCGCCGCCAAGGCGAGCTTTTTCCCGAAGGGAGATAAGTTCTTTTACTTTTTCAAGTTGGTTACTCATTGTTGTTTTGAATATATGAAAATTATTATTAGTTACATACAGAGTTCGGTCAATACTCCACAAGTTGATTTGGGATGCAGGAAGGCGATGTTCAAACCTTCTGCGCCGGGACGCGGGGCTTTGTCTATCAGTTGAATTTCCTTAGACGCCACTTCGTCCAAAGCCTCCTGAACGGAAGGAACGGCAAATGCGATGTGATGAATCCCTTCTCCTTTTTTCTCGATAAACTTGGCAATGGTACTGTCTTCGCTGGTTGGTTCCAACAGTTCTATTTTAGTTTGTCCTACTTTAAAGAAAGCCGTTTTAACCTTTTGGTCTGCTACCACCTCGATGTTATAACACTTCAGTCCCAACACTGTTTCGTAATAAGGCAGACATGCCTCGATGCTCTTTACGGCAATACCAAGATGTTCAATATGTGTAATATCCATAATATAACAATATAAATTATTTAGTAATACAATATAAATTTCCGGCAAAGGTACTTAACTTTATTTATGAATGAAGAAATTTTTCTTCAATTATTTTGCTTCGGATATACCCAGTGTTCCCCGGAACGGCATTCTACTCCTATTCAATTATTCCATTAATTCAGGGAATGAGAGGGCGGTCGGACATTTGAATTTCCAGGGTACCGCCTGCCGTCAGGTCTTCGTGCGAGAAGAAAGGACGGTCAAGGGTTTTTCCGTTCAGCCGGATGGAGGCTATGTATTTGTTCGTCCTGCTGTTGTTGAGCGTTCTGACAATAAATTCTTTGCCGTTCTCCAGCCGGATACTCACTTCGTCGAACAAGGGGCGTGCGATGGTGTATTCCGGTATTCCGGGACAATAGGAATAAAAGCCCATCGCGTTGAAGACGTACCAGGCCGACATCTGCCCGCAGTCTTCGTTGCCCGACAGTCCGTTGGGAGCATTGAAATACAGCGAGTGCAGGATACTGTCTGCCAAGGCTTGCGTTTTCCAAGGTTGATTCACCTGATTGTAGAAGTATATGGTATGATGACTGGGTTCGTTTCCATGCGCATATTGTCCTATCATTCCGCTTATATCGGCAGAAACATTATTTCCCGCCAATTCCGAGCCGACCGAGAATAAGGAATCCAACTTGGCGATGAAAGCTTCCCTTCCGCCCATCAAACCGATCAATCCTTCCGCATCGTGCGGTACGAACCAAGTCCATTGCCAGGCGTTGCCTTCGCAGTAGTCGGAGCGTCCGTGGTCTGAGGCGTTTGGGACGAAAGGTTCGCGCCAACTGCCGTCTTCCAACTTCCCGCGCATATAGCCGGTGGAAGAATCGAAATAGCCGGCATACAGTTTACCCAATTGGGCGTAGTGGGCGTAATCCTCCTCTTTCCCCAGACCTTTGGCAAACTGGGCAATCAGCCAATCGTTGTAGGCATATTCCAATCCTTTGGCTACGGATTGGTTTACCTTGTCGGAAGGTATATAGCCGAGGGTGTTTTTGTATTGTTTTCCGATAGACATCAGGTCGCTGTGCAGGATTCGGCGGTTGATGACGGGCGATACATGCACCGTATCGTACGAAGAGGAGAAGAGGCTGGCTTCGTACGCTTTTTCTACATCGAAGTTGCGCAAACCCTTCGCATAAGCATCCACTATGAGAGAAACGGCGTGATAGCCCAGCATGGTGCCGGTATAATTGGAAGCAAGTTCCCACATGGGCAGTATGCCGCCTTCTTCGTATTTGCGTATCAGCGAGCGAATCAAAGCCTCTTCCAGGTCGGGGTAGGCGACGACAAGGAGCGGATTCAGAGCGCGAAACGTATCCCAGAGGGAGTATACGGTATAGTTGGTATAATCTTCCGCCTGGGCTATTTGGTTTTCCATCGTGCGATAGCGTCCGTCCGTATCGGAGCTTACGGTTGGTTCGAGGAGCGAGTGATACAGGGCGGTGTAGAAGATGGTTTTCTTCTCATTGTCGTCCGATTTGACCTGGATTTTCAACAGTTCTTCGCTCCATTTCTTCTCGGCGTTTTTGCGAATGGCGTTGAAATCCCATCCGGGAATTTCCTGCTCTACGTTCTTTTTTGCTCCATCGTTGTCTACAAAAGAGATACCTGTTTTCACTTTTATTTTTTCGCCGGCATCCGTATGTCCGAAGTTCAGGAAGGCGCGATGCGTGTTTTCTTCTATCCGGATGGCGAAGGGTTTCGAGAAGCGTGCATAGAAGTAGGCATAACGGTTGAGCGCCCACCCGCGTGTACGCCTCATTCCGCCGATGGCCGTATCGCCGAATGTTTGGAATGTTGCTTCCAATACGCGGCGTTCCTGTATGCTGCTACCTAAGTCGATAATCAGACCCGGAGCGTCCGAGAGGGGGTAGGTGTATTGATGGAAGCCGGCATGTTGGGTGGCGGTCAGTTCTGTTTTCACGCCGTAGTCCTGCAAGGTAACGGCATAGTATCCGGGGGAGGCGGATTCTTCATCGTGCGAAAAACGAGAACCGAACCGGCTTGTCCGGTCTTCGCCGTTGGGGGCTACGGTATGGGGTTCGCCGGTGAAGGGCAGAAAGAGAAAGTCGCCATAGTCGCCTATTCCCGTTCCGCTGAGGTGCGTATGACTAAATCCCAGCAGGCTTGTGTCGTCGTAATAATATCCTCCGCAGGCATCCCATCCGGCCAGACGAGTATCGGGGCTTAACTGAACCAGACCGTGCGGAACGGTGGCGCCGGGATAGGTATGTCCGTGTCCTCCGGTTCCGATAAACGGATTGACGTATCCGAGCGTTTTCTCACTCTCCGGCGTACAGGCGAAGAGTGAGAAGATGAATGCACAGGTATACGCTTTTCGGATTGTTTTCCTATACATATATATAATGTATTTATTGGTGGATGAGCGTGGCGACCGGCACGTCGAGTTTGAGCACGTCGTGAACCTTTGCCGTTATTTGGCGCGAAATGTTTTCCAACGTCAATTCGCCGCGAATATCTCCGGACGAAGCGCCTATGCGGAGCTTGTAGTTTCCTTCGGCCACAACCCAGGCGTTTTCTTTTTCATCGAAAGAAGCCAAGTCGTCGGGCAACAGTACAAGGGTTACGGCTTCCGATTCGCCGGGTTGGAGCAGGTGTGTTTTGGCAAAGGCTTTCAATTCTTTTTCCGGCCGGTCGGCTTCGGCTTCGGGAGCGGATACGTAGAGTTGCACTACTTCTTTGCCGGCTTTGCTGCCGGTGTTTGTCACCGTTACGTTTACGGCGTAGGGATTGCCGGCATCCGAGGCGACGGTGTATTCAAAGTTGGTGTACGAAAGTCCGTAGCCGAAGGGATAGGAAACTTCTTTGCCGAAGGTATCGAAGTAACGGTATCCCACATAGATGTCTTCTTCGTAAATGGTATAATCTACGTTCCTTTCCGGTTCTTTGGGTTGGTTTCCTTTGCCTGCGCCGACCATAGAAGACATGGCGCGCATCATCTGCTGCGGGTCGGTAGAGTAGTTGTAGGGGAAATTGGCCGACGAAGCATGGTCGAGGTAACGTACCGGGAAGGTCATTGTAAGTTTGCCGGAGGGGTTTACGTCACCCTTCAGAATATCGGCCACCGAGTTGCCTCCTTCCTGTCCACCCTGCCATGCCAGCAGGATAGCATCGGGGATGTCTTTCCAGGAAGCTGTTTCGATAACGCCTCCGATATTCAGCACCACCACTACTTTTTTTCCTTGTTTGTGGAAAGCGTCGGTTACCTGTTTGATCAGTCCTGTTTCCTGGGGCGTCAGTTCGAAATCGCCTTCAAGTTTGCGGTCGGTAAACTCGCCGGAATTGCGTCCGATGGTAATGAGCGCTACATCTGCTTCGGTTGCTTTCTTTTCCGTCAATGCACGTTCGGGGATAAATTCGGGGATACGCGCTTGATTGAAAAATTGGGCAAAAGGAGATTCATCCTTCGGTTGTTTAGCCACCTGGTCTGCCCGGTAGGTTTCATAGCGTGCAACAAGTTCCGCATCCAGCGTATAACCTGCATTCCTGAGTCCTTCCGTAAGAGAAACGGTATAGGCTTCGTTCACGTCTCCACTTCCGGTTCCTCCGGCAATAAAATCGTAGGAAGTAGTTCCGAAGAAGGCAATCGTACGAGTGTTGGGCGACAAGGGCAGGGCGTCGTTGTTTTTCAGGAGCACCATTCCTTCGGCGGCCGAGGTGCGGGTTATTTCGGCATGAGCTTTCAGGTCGGGCTTATTGGAATAGGCATAACCTTTGAAGCGAGGGGTTGCAAGTATTAGTTCGAGGATACGCTTCACGTTGGTATCTACGTCTTCCGGATTCAGACTTCCATCGGCCAAGGCGTCGAGGATGGCTTTCGTTTGATCCGGTCGGCCAGGCATCAGCAAATCGTTGCCGGCATGAACCTGAACGGGCGCTTGTTTTCCTCCGAACCAGTCGGTCATAACAATTCCTTTGAACCCCCATTCTTCCCGTAATATGGAGGTGAGTAAATCCCGGCTTTCGGAAGCATACTCTCCATTGATATAATTGTAGGAAGACATAACGGTTTGCGGGGCGGCTTCTTTTACAATCCATTCGAAAGCCTTGAGGTATATTTCACGAAGCGCTCTGGCGGTGAGGCGGGCATCGTTGCCGGTTCGGTTGGTTTCCTGATTATTTACGGCAAAATGTTTTACAGAAACGCCTACGCCATTCGACTGGATGCCTTTTACCATTGCCGTCCCGATTTTTCCTGTCAACAAGGGGTCTTCCGAATAATATTCGAAGTTTCGTCCGCAAAGCGGATTACGGTGAATATTCAGTCCGGGGCCTAACAAAACATCTACTCCGTATTCGAGCGTTTCGTTGCCCATCGCCTTCCCCACCTGTTCTACTAATTCGGTATTCCAGGTAGAAGCCAATAAAGCGCCAACAGGAAAGGCCGTGCAGTAATAGGTGGCCGAATCGCCTTCGCGAAGGGGCGATATACGCAGACCGGCAGGCCCGTCGGCCACTACGATAGAGGGAATCCCCAGACGAGGTATGGCTGTTGTTGCACCGGCGGCTCCGGGAACCAGCAATTGAGTTTCGCCTACTACGGCGCCTCCTCCTCCGAAACCGGGCATTCCGACACCTACTAAGAGGGCGACTTTTTCCTCGGTAGTCATAGCGCCGACGACTTTGTCTACCGACGCCTTCCCCAATTGGGGTACACCTTGTGTACAGGATTGTATCATACAAAAGCAAATTAAAAAGAATAGAATCAACATTTTTTTCATGACTGTATATTTATTAATGATATTTTATAGTTCATGTTCATCCGGAAAATGAGAGTTGGTTCCCCTTCCGGATTCAAACACCGTCGGTATAGTTTTAAATTGCATAAGGTTCCTTTATAATTCAAGCAAAAGTAAGCCGAATATCCGGAAGAAAACGTAATTTTGTGGGACAAAAAATAGATGTGCATGAGAAATTTCGTTGTTTATAGTTTGGTTGTCGTGATATGGGTAACGCCAGGTTGCGGTAGTCGGGAGAAAGAAGCGAGGGAGAAACTGGAGAATGCCCGTTTCTTGTATGAAAAAAACGAATGGTTTGCTGCCAAAAACGAGATAGACAGTCTCCGCATCTTGTATTCCAAGGAAGTAAAAGTGCTGAGGGAAGCGCTCGACTTGATGCGTAGAGTGGAATGGAAAGAAGCGGAGCGCAACATTATTTATTGCGACAGCGTTCTCCCCCTCCGGAAGGAGGAAGTTCAGAAAGCCGTTGAAGGTTTTGTTTTCGAAAGAGATACCCTGTATGAAGAAACAGGCGCCTACATCCCTCGGCGGCAAACAGTAGAACGCAATATAGAACATTCCTATATACGCTCCGGCGTAACCGAGACCGGCGAGATGTACTTAGCCAGCGTTTATTTCGGCAATCGCCCCATCCATCATACCGGCATAAAAGTGAGTACAAAAAATGGTCTTTTCGCCGAGACGGCCTCTATCCCATACGACGGAGGTATAAATTATCGCTTTGAAGACGGAGGCAATACATCCGAAATTGTGAATTATAAGGGCGAAAACGGTATTGATGCCGTCAAATTCATCTGTGCCAATGCCGGCGAACGCATTCAGGTACATTATATTGGAGGGAAAAACTATACCATCCAGATGGGAGAGGCCGATAAAAAAGATATTATCGCCACTTACAATTTGGCGAATATTCTCAGCGAGATTTACGGATTGACCACGGAACGGGAAAAAGCAATCAAAAAGAAGGCTTATATAGAAGAAAAATTAACCCCATAATTGTATCTTCGCAATCGGTTATTATAACACAAGCCTCGAATGAAAAAAAACATATATTTACTTATTCTGCCTTTCCTGTTGTTTTCTTGTTTTGAAGAAGAACCGGTTTCCGGTTTTATGATAGGCACAACGTGGGCTTACCATAAATCCGGCAGTATATTCGCGAACGAGAAATACTTGTATTCTTACATGGAAACGTATACGCTAACGTTTACCGAAACTACATTTACATACGCATTGAACAGAAAAGAGACGAATGGCGGTAAAAGTCCTTACGAGGATAAGCTGGATATACAGATAGAAGGAACCTACACGGTTAAGTATCCGAACGTGTATCTTTCTTCGGATACATATCAGAAAACAGGACGTTTGTCCGTCACTTCCTCAGGGATGGGGATATTGGTGATTGATTCGGAAGAGCAAGACCGGTCTTTGTCTCTCATAAAGAAGTAGAGTAAGCTCCCTGCATAAAAAAATGTTATTCCGAACATTCCGGAATAACATTTTTGGTTTCAGAAAAGAAAAATACGTGTTTGTCTTATTTGTATTTGTTCCAATTTACATTTCGCATATCTCCGCTGTTTGCCAGTTCCAAGTGAAAAGCGAAGCAGCATTTCAAATTTTGCGGCGTATGTCCTTTTATACCCATTTGGAGGTATTCGTTCAGCAAAGGCCGGTAGTCGGGGTGCACACAGTTGTCGATAATCAAGCGAGCACGTTGAACGGGAGAAGTTCCGCGCAAGTCGGCCACTCCGTATTCGGAAATCATTACTTTTACGGAATGTTCGTTGTGGTCGAGGTGGGAAACCATTGGCACGAAAGCACTTATTTTCCCATCTTTGGCCGTGGAAGGAGTCGTAAATATGGAGAGCATGGAGGCGCGTGTAAAATCGCCCGATCCGCCAATACCGTTCATCATGCGTGTTCCCGATACATGTGTGGAATTGATATTTCCGAAGATGTCAGCTTCCAAAGCGGTATTAATGGCAACTAATCCCAGCCGGCGCGCTACTTCGGGGTTGTTGGATATTTCTTGAGGACGGAGTAAAATTTTGTCTTTGAAGAAATCGAGGTTGGCATAAATGTCGTTTAGCACCTCGTTACTCACCGTCAAAGAACATCCACTGGCGAATTTCACCCTTCCTTCTTTCATCAGTTTGATAACGGAATCTTGAATCACTTCGGTGTAGACATTAAAGGGCGGTATTTCTTTATTGTCTCCCATAGAGGCCAGCACAGCATTGGCTACATTACCCACTCCGCTTTGCAGGGGAACAAAATCTTTGGGTAATCGTCCGGCTTTCATTTCGCCCACGAGGAATGTCGCCACGTTACGTCCGATGGCTAAAGTGGCTTCGTCCAATGGAGTAAAAGCGCCTCCTTCGTTGGGTATATCCGTTTGCACGACACCTACTATTTTAGCCGGGTCTACTTTTACATACGGCGTACCGATTCGATCAGATGGAGTATATATAGGAATCTCCCGGCGATAGGGAGGGTCATTCGGTTCATAAATATCGTGCATCCCACGGATAGCTTTAGGATGAAAATGGTTCAATTCAACAATAATGAGGTCGGCCAAACGGCAAATCGTTGGTGTAATGCCAACGGCAGAGGTAGGAACAATCTCGCCGTCGTCCGTTACGTCGGAAGCTTCGATAATTGCAACATTAACTTTCCCCAGGAAGCCGTAACGCAAACTTTGGGGTATTTCCGACAAATGTTGATCAAAATAATGTGTACCTCCGGAGTTCATAAGCGCCCTCAAGTCTTTATTAGACTGATAAGGTGTACGAAATTTGATAGCTTGGGCGCGTGCCAGTTCTCCGTCTAATTTGTCTCCGGTAGAAGCGCCGGTAAACATTCCTATCTGAAACGGATTTCCTTTTTCATGTTCTTCTTTTGCTTTTTTTGCAATTGCTACCGGAACAGCTTTGGGACAACCGGCCGGTGTAAAACCACTGAAGCCTACATTGTCATCGTGATGAACGTACGATGCGGCTTCTTCAGCCGTGATGAATTTTAGTGCCATGTATAAAATAATTAAAATATGAAAAGTACCTTGTGCTTAAAAATTTGGGCGCAAAGGTATTAAAAAAGAATGAACATTGTTAATATTTACGATTGAGTATTTCGGAGTAAATAATAGCTTTTTTCAGTTCTTCCATATCTTGAAACGTATCTCCGGATATACCCGGATTCTCGTCGTTTGGGGAGAGTTCCGAAAATGAATCGACAACGGGAGTAGTAACCGTTCGTTCTCCTTCTCCAAACAGCGGTGTGTAAGTTTGTGTTGGTTTAAATGTTTTTTCCTTTTTCTTTGTCTCAGTAGGCTTGGGAGGAAAGATTTCTTCCGGATTTGAGTATTCCGACTCAATCTCATAATCAGGTTGTTCCAATATTTCTCTTGGTTGTTCCTGTTTCTTATTCTTGCCTAAACCCAGCAACCAACTGATTCCGGCAATGATTAACAGCACAATATACAATAAATCGCCCAGATTGTCCATAAAGTTTCATTATTTTTGCACTCCAAATGTAGGAAAAACAATTGAGATGAAGAAAAAAAACAGAAATAAAAAAATAAATAAGGGTAACTTCGCAGCCACCCTTATTCGATTTAACCAAAACCTTAACTATGAAAAAATTTACGTTTTTCGATGACAAAAGTAAAATTTGAAATCATTGTGTGCAAATGTTTACTATTCTTTTTTTTTACACAAATAGACATTTAAATATTATTAACAAGTAAGGAATGATTTATATTAGAAAAGCTGGGGGAAGCACAATTTTCGATGATAAAAAAGACAGAAAGCTGTTTGTTGAAACATATGGCTGTCAAATGAATGTTGCAGATAGCGAAGTAGTCGCTTCCGTCATGCGGATGGCCGGGTATCAAATAACGGAAGATATAGAAGAGGCGGATGCCGTGTTTGTCAATACTTGTTCCGTGAGGGAAAATGCCGAACAAAAAATATATGGCCGTTTGCAATACTTCCACTCTCTAAAAAAGAAGAAAAAATATCTTATAATCGGCGTATTGGGATGTATGGCCGAGCGGGTAAAAGAAGTTCTGATTCATGAATATAAAGTAGATTTAGTGGCAGGCCCTGATTCTTATCTGGATTTACCCAACCTCATAGGAGCCGTAGAACAGGGAGAGAAAGCTATCAATGTAGACTTGTCGAAGCAGGAAACATACAAAGATGTTATCCCTCTGAAAATAGGAGGAATTCATATTTCCGGTTTTGTTTCCATTATGCGTGGATGCAATAATTTTTGTACCTATTGTATTGTTCCTTATACACGCGGGCGGGAACGTAGCCGGGATGTGGAAAGCATATTGAATGAAGTACGGGATATGAAAGAGCAAGGTTTCCGTGAATTAACATTACTGGGGCAGAACGTCAACTCATATTTGTTTGAAGAAGGAGTAGAGAAAATTACATTTCCTCTACTCCTGAAGAAAGTTGCCGAAGAAGTTCCCGAAATGAGGATTCGCTTTACTACGTCACATCCCAAGGATATGAGCGACGATACCTTGCAGGTGATGGCTACCTATAATAATATATGTAAACATATCCACTTGCCGGCTCAGTCGGGTAGCTCGCGTATCCTGAAAATGATGAATCGCAACTATACCCGCGAATGGTATTTGGAGCGTATTGCTGCTATTCGCAGGATTTTACCCGATGCATCCATTACGACCGACTTGTTTTGCGGCTTTCATTCCGAAACGGAAGAGGATTATCAACAAACGTTATCCCTTATGCGTGAGGTGGGATATGAATCGTCCTTTCTGTTCAAATACTCCGAAAGACCGGGTACGTATGCCGCCAAACATTTGGCGGACAACATACCCGAAGATGTGAAAATAAAGCGTTTGCAGGGAATGATCGACTTGCAAAATCAACTTTCGGAAGCCGGTAATATGCGCGACATCGGCAAGGTATTTGAAGTCTTGATCGAAGGTTTTTCAAAACGCTCCAAAGAACAATTGTTCGGACGTACCGGTCAGAATAAGGTTGTGATATTCGATAAAAGAAACTACCATATAGGACAATTCATAAAAGTGAAGATATACAAAGTTTCTTCTGCTACTCTATTCGGAGAACCGGTACTTTAACAATTTCAACCCGGCGGTCTGTATATTACAGTCCTTTACCGTGACAATTCTTGTATTTCTTACCGCTGCCACAAGGACAGAGGTCGTTTCGTCCTACTCGTTTCTCTGCACGTATGGGCATTTGCTGTTGAGGTGGTTGAGGCCCCATCGGAAGACGCGGAGCGTTGGGAGTAGTCTGACCGCCAACGATGTCGCTCTTTTCCGTACGATAGCGGCTCATATCTTGTCGTTTTTCCTGAGTAGCTTGTCTTACCGCCACTCTGCGACCGCTTTCCGATTGTCCGGGAGCTTCTTCCCTTACGGGGATTTGTCCACGCATCAAGATACCGGCCGTTTTGCGGTTCGTTGTATCAACCATCGACTTGAACAGATTGTACGACTCTAATTTGTAAATCAACAAAGGATCTTTGTTTTCATAACTGGCATTCTGTACAGAGTGACGCAGTTCGTCCATTTCACGCAGATGCTCCTTCCAAGCTTCATCTATCGTATGCAGAATGATGGATTTCTGGAAAGCCTTGGCGATGGCTTTAGATTCCGTGTCGTAGGCTTCTTTCAGATTACAGGAAATATTGTACATACGTTTGCCGTCGGTGATGGGAATCAGTATATTTTCGTACATAGCGCCTTGCTGTTCATATACTTGTTTAATAACCGGATTGGCTACTTGTATCATTCTGTCCATGCGACGTTTGAAAAGTTTTAAGGCTTCATCGAACAAGTTTTCGGCCAACTGCTTGGGCTTTGTCTCCCGAAAAGTTTCTTCACCGAAGGGATTTTCCATAGCGAAGGTGCGAAATAGTTCGAGCTTAAATCCTTCATAGTCCATATTATCGGCATATGTTTCTACGATGGATGTCGAATTGTCGAAAATCGTATTTACTACATCTAAGCCTATGCGTTCTCCCATTAAAGCATGACGGCGACGGGTATAGATTACGTTTCGTTGAGCGTTCATCACGTCGTCGAACTCAAGTAAGCGTTTACGGATGCCGAAGTTGTTTTCTTCTACTTTCTTTTGCGCCCTTTCTACAGATTTGCTCAGCATGTTGTGCTCCAGCACTTCGCCTTCTTTGAATCCTAATCTGTCCATTAGGCCGGCAATTCTGTCGGAAGCAAACAAACGCATCAAGTCGTCTTCCAAGGATACAAAGAAGACGGACGAGCCTGGGTCGCCCTGACGTCCGGAACGGCCTCGGAGCTGACGGTCTACCCGGCGACTTTCGTGCCTTTCCGTTCCGAGGATGGCCAAACCGCCGGCTGCTTTTACTTCGGGCGTTAGTTTGATGTCGGTACCACGGCCTGCCATGTTGGTTGCGATTGTTACCGTGCCTCGCTGCCCGGCCAGAGCTACAATCTCTGCTTCTCGCTGGTGAAGTTTGGCGTTCAGAACGTTGTGCGGGATATTGCGTAGTTTGAGCATACGACTCAGCAGTTCGGATATTTCTACGGAGGTAGTTCCTACCAAAACGGGGCGTCCGGCATTCACTAAGGAGTTGATTTCCTCTATTACCGCATTGTATTTCTCGCGTTTGGTTTTGTATATCCGGTCGTTCATGTCGATACGGGTAACGGGACGGTTGGTGGGGATTACTACTACGTCCAGCTTGTATATATTCCAGAACTCGCCGGCTTCTGTTTCGGCTGTACCTGTCATCCCGGAGAGCTTGTGATACATGCGGAAATAGTTTTGCAGCGTGATGTTGGCAAATGTTTGCGTGGCGGCTTCTACCTTTACACGTTCTTTGGCTTCGATGGCTTGATGCAGTCCGTCGGAATAGCGGCGCCCTTCCATGATACGTCCCGTTTGCTCGTCTACAATCATTACCTTATTATCTATTACTACATATTCGTCGTCTTTTTCGAAGAGGGTGTATGCCTTCAGCAATTGATTGATGGTATGTACCCGTTCGCTTTTTATGGAGTAGTTTGCCAATATCTCGTCTTTCTTTGCCTGTCTTTCTTCGTCGCTTCCCGGCAGGTTGTCTATTTGGGAAAGTTCGGAGGCGATGTCGGGCAGGACAAAAAACTGAGGGTCGTCCGATTTGCCGGTGAGCAAATCTATTCCTTTGTCCGTTAGTTCGATGCTGTTGTGCTTTTCGTCAATTACGTAAAAGAGTTCTTCCGTTACCAAGTGCATATTGCGCATGTTGTCTGCCAAGTAGATGGCCTCGGTCTTTAGCATGGATGCTTTGGCGCCCGGTTCGCTCAGGAATTTTATCAGCGCTTTGTTGCGGGGATTGCCTTTGAAGGAGCGGTATAGCATAAGGCTGCCTTCTTCGGCTACTTTTGTGTCGCTGCTTGCCATTTTGTGCTTGGCTTCCAGGAGTAATTTGCTTGTCAATGTTTTTTGAGCGTTTACTACCACTTCTACATTGGAGAGGAATTGCTCGAACAACTGTTCTTCGCCGCGAGGTATAGGGCCGGATATGATGAGCGGCGTACGAGCGTCGTCTATCAATACGGAGTCTACTTCGTCTACGATGGCGTAGTTATGTTTGCGTTGTACCAGGTCGTTCGGACTGATTGCCATGTTATCCCGCAGATAGTCGAAGCCGAACTCGTTGTTTGTGCCGAAGGTTATATCGGCGTTGTAGGCGATGCGACGAGCGTCGGAGTTGGGTTGATGTTTGTCGATACAGTCTACCGACAAACCGTGGAACATGTATAGCGGCCCCATCCATTCGGAGTCGCGCTTGGACAGGTAATCGTTCACCGTCACCACGTGTACGCCATTCTTGGTGAGCGCGTTCAGGAATACGGGGAGCGTGGCTACCAGCGTTTTTCCTTCGCCGGTAGACATTTCGGCTATTTTCCCTTTGTGGAGTACAACGCCGCCGAACAATTGAACGTCGTAATGTACCATATCCCATACGATTTCGTTTCCGCCGGCTACCCAATGATTCCGGTAGATGGCTTGCTCGCCTTCGATACGTACAAAGTCGTGCTTGGTGGCTAAGTCGCGGTCGAACGGATTGGCGGTTACTGCAATTTCTTCGTTCCGGGTGAAACGGCGGGCTGTGTCTTTCATGATGGCGAAGGCTTCCGGCAGACTTTCGTCGAGTACTGTTTCCAATTTCTCGGTAATTTCCTTCTCTATCTTGTCTACTTCCGACCAGATGGCTTCGCGTTCTTCCAATTCTTTGTCGTCAATTCCTTTGCGCAATTCTTCTACTTGTTGTCGTTCGGATGCGACGTAGTTGAGGATGCGTTTTTTTATTTCGTCGGCTCTGGCACGCAGGTCGTCGTTCGATAATACTTCTATCGAGGGGTATACTTCCTGTATTTTCTTTACATAGGGGTCGATTTCTTTCAAATCTCGCTGCGACTTATTGCCAAACAGCTTTGTCATAAATTCATTAAATCCCATAACTTGGTTGTTTGCTAATGGATAATTCTTCTTTTTATTATCCGGATTATTTTAATGTATCGTTATTTATTCTCTTTTAATTGCCGGTTGATAATTCAAACAGCGGGGTGTTTTGCGTTGCATTCGGAGGGCGTATCCGCAGGATGTGCGTTACGGTGGGCGCTATTTCCGTGGCTTTTACTTCACGGTAGATATGCTTTGGTTTGAGTCCGTTGCCCATAAAGATGAGGGGAGTGAGTACGGCGTTGTTGCGTACAATGTGTATTTTTTCGCCGGCTTTTTCGTTGTTGATTCTCCAGCCCGGCTGAAGTTCGATAATCAAATCGCCTCGTCCCAAATGGTGTGTGCCGTTGTACAGATGTACGCTTCCTTCGTTCCACAAACTGTTGCGGAGGGCGCAATCGGTTACAACGTTTTGTACGCCGGCAAATTCGGCCACAAAAGCTGCGGCCCGGCTTTGGATGTCTTCCAAAGCAAGTTGCGCCTCGTCTACGGCTTTGCGGTTCAGGTAGATTTGTTGGTTGTAATATCCGGTTACCCAGTTTTTTTGTCCGTACAATTGCATCAGATACATGTTGAGCAGGGCGACGCATCGTTTGGGATAGAAGTCTCCGCGGTTCACTCGCAGGGCTTCCGGATAATCTTCTGCGCTCTTGTAGTAACCCGATCCGGTAAAGACAATCAGGGTATGGGAGAGGCCTACTTTCCGGTCGATGGCGTCGAGCAATTGTTCGATGTTTTTGTCCAATTGATAGTACGTGTCTTGCACTTCCGGGGTGTATTCTTTGTCCATCAAACGGCGGTAGTTGCCGGCATAGTAGGTGATGGCCAAGAGGTCGGGACATTGTCGGGAGCCGAAGGCGGCGTATTCGAGGAATTGGAAGGCTAATCGGTTGATTTCCGCATTGACGAGCGCCGAGGTTTTCAGGTTGGGATAGCAGTCTATCGCCTTTTCGTTGAAGGTGTATCGGAAGGCGTGATTGTCTATTATGTAGGGGAAGGCGCTGTATTTGTCTATCGGAAGAGAGGGGGTCCAGACTTGTTTGTCCAACCGGGCGGAGAGCGATTCTCTTCCGTTGTTGTATCGGTCTACATACCAGGGCAGGCTTTTGTAATAGGTTGTAGTAGCCCATTTTCCGTTGATATCGTCTATCCAAAAGGCGCCGTTTGCGGCGTGTCCGGCCGAAAGGAGTGCGCTCTCTGCATCGGGAGCGATGGCGTAGACGTCGCTTCGCCCTAAAGAGGCGATCTTTAGCTCGTCGCCAATGGTGGAGGCTAATAACTTGCGGGGAGAATAGTTGTTGCGAGTGTAATTGCCTAAGAAATCCGGGTCGTGCAGAACGGACAGTTCGCGGTTGTCGAAGAAATCGTATTTCTTATCTCCGGCAATGCCGTGGAAGCTTGGATTTGTTCCCGTAAACAGGGTGGCGAAGGCGCTGGCCTGGTCGATATTGGAAAACTCGAAGCGGATGTTGCGGTAGGAAACGCCTTCGTTCATCAAGCGCTTCAGGCCTCGTTCTCCCAGCGTGTGGTAGAAGTATTCCATGTAATCGCCTCGGAATTGGTCTACCGTAATACATACAACCAGCTTCGGAACGTGATGTTGCGCATCTACGTTCGTAATGGCCAGGATGGCGATAAGGGATGTTAATATTTTTTTCATATTTTCATGATGCTCCGACTTACATACCACCCCGACCTTATCCATAAACATAGTACAAGCGGAATAAATGCGATATGAAAATGCTGGGGAATGAAATGCCATCCGGCCAGCATCAGCGTGAGCGCTGCAAAGTTAATAAAATGGTAGTAATATGCGGCCTTCTTTTGTGTTTTTACGGCAAAGAGCAGAACGCCTATCCAATGGAAAGGGTGCAGCCAGAGGAGTGTCCAGTTGGGCCACGTGGCCGGATGTTCGGACACAAAGGCCAGGAAGAAAAGCACCGTTCCGGCTAAGGCGGCCAAGGCAAAGAGGGAGCAATCGACCAGGGGATAACGTTGTTTTTTGCGCCATTCCCGGAGGGTGAGCAGCAGGCAGATAGCCAGCAGGAGGAGCGACGCGAGCCAGGGGGTGAGCCGGGTGGGGGCAACGGGTTCGGGATGGGCTTCGAGGTGGATTTTTGTTGTTTGCAAAAGCGGGCGTTCCAC
Source organism: Tannerellaceae bacterium (assembly GCA_031284375.1). Classification (GTDB taxonomy): domain Bacteria; phylum Bacteroidota; class Bacteroidia; order Bacteroidales; family Tannerellaceae; genus DFXE01. Next base: position 28,242 of record JAISZY010000236.1, read on the forward strand.
TCCGTTGGGCGATGCGATGGTTGCTTCTCCGATGGCTTTGGCCAGCAGAAGCGGCAGGAAAAATTCTTCGCGGAGCGTAACCTCCCTGTCGGCCGGACTACCCAAGGCAAGCTGACAGCCAAAGACGAGCCAGGGTTGATTTCTCATGCATTCATTAATTAATGTACGGAAACTCTTATGCTCGACCTCGTGATGGTAGATTATTTGGCCTGTTACGGAACGTTCTATCAGCGTAGCCGGGCGGGTAGCGCAGTTATCGAAAAAGAAATTATACCGGTACGTAGCATTTTCGGGCAATGCGTTCCATTGTAAGGTTTGCCACAGGGTATTTTTTTCTTCCGATGTAAGGTTTAGTACCTGTTCCGTCACTCCGCTGCCACGCATGGCATATTCGGCATAAAAATTTTTGAAATAAGTGATACCCAGCTTATAGTCGGTTTCGCCTTTGGTGAAATGATAGACAAAATTGGAGGTATTGAAGTCGAATATGCCATAGTTAAAGACCAGATCCATCCCGGTTGTCGGGTCGGCCACCCGGAGCGCCGTGTGGCCATATACGGTAAAGACGGCATCGTCTGTGGGCGAGCAGGTAAGAAGGCTAATCCATGCCTCATCGCTCAAGGTCGTCTCGGCCGAAAGCGAAAAAACGGAAGCAATCCATGTAAACAAAAACAGCAGGTGTTTCATCCTATAATCCTATCCTATTTATTGATGGTGTAAAGATATGGAATTTTAGGTGTTAAAAACAAATCGGGGTTAAAGAATAGCGGAAGTACAAACATTTGGGCAGGTAAAGGTTTCGGCGGACGAGTTTCTGCCGATATCTTTTTAGGTTCAAATGTTTCGGAAGGAAAAACCTTCGTCCAATTGCTTGGACAGGACTTTTCCAAACGATTTTATATCGTCCAATTGCTTGGACGGGACTTTTCCAAACGATTTTGTATCGTCCAACTGCTTGGACGGGACTTTCTCAAACGATTTTGTATCGTCCAACTGCTTGGACGGGACTTTTCCAAATGATTTTGTATCGTCCAATTGCTTGGACTGGACTTTTCCAAATGATTTTATATTGTCCAACTGCTTGGACGAGACTTTTCCAAACGATTTTATATTGTCCAACTGCTTGGACAGGACTTTTCCAAACGATTTTGTCCAGTCCAAGCAGTTGGACGATACTTTTCCAAACGATTTTATATCGTCCAACTACTTGGACAGGACTTTTCCAAACGATTTTGTCCAGTCCAAGTAGTTGGACGATACTTTTCCAGAACATGTAATCTCATCAGGTAATGATGTGTGGGGAAAATACATTGGAAAAACCATAAAAAGGGCAAATAATTCCCTGTCGGAATAATGGGATATATCAGAAATTCTCTATCTTCGCATCCGGTAAATAATGAAATTATACCGATTGCATATAATTGACTTTCTTGATAAAATAATAATACATTATATACTATATACTAAGTATAATGATTTTAAATTTCATCAAAAATCTTTTTGTAATTATTGTTGCAGTGATGATTACTGTAGTACATTTCCATTTTTCCATATAAAATTATAATATAAATAAATAATGGTATGAAGAAAAATATATTTTTAATTGTAGTAATACTTTTCTGTTTGATTGGTTGCCGGAAAAAAACAAACGATCATGCTGTTTTTGTTGTTAATAATGCTCCAAGAACAGAGCGTATTCTTGAACTCAAGCTTGATTCTTTTCTGTTGGAATCTATCGAGTCATCCTATGTAGGCGATATTGCATTTCGCGAAGATATATTTTATTTTATTGATAAAAAATTCTGTTGGGTATTTACTTTTAATCAAGAAGGCTCCTTTGTAAAACGATATTTGGGACGAGGACAAGGCCCCGGAGAAATTGCCGCAGGAATGATAGACGGATATGCTTTTTTAAATGATAAATCAACATTATATATCGGCCCATCAAATGATTGCTATATTTATGACAAGAATTTTGTAAGTATAAATAAGTTCGTGATTAACAAAGGCGATAAGAACAGCGAAGCATCTTACAACGCCCCATGGATATATACATTGATGTATGAAAATCTTATCCTGAAAAATTATAAAAACTATTTATACTACACTATATATTCGGAGAGACCGTCTTTTAATTTTATAGAATCGCCCGAAGAATATTTTGAAAAGGTACATATCCTAAGTAAATTAAATCTTGAAACAGGAATCGTTGAAGAAGTGATAGGACAATATCCTCCAATATATAGAGAGGATAAAAGTTTGAAACAATTCAATTTTATTCATTTCGACATAGACAACAACGGAAAGTTTTATATATCATTTGAAGCCGATTCTTTAATCTATCAATATGACGAAAACTTTAAACCTTTGGACTGTTTCGGATTTTCCGGAAAAAACATGGGAAATAAGTCGAGAGTATTCACATCTATTGCCGAATTTCAGAAAGGATATATTCAAAACAGGAAAGAGCGAGGCTATTACAAAACATTAACCTATATAGAAGAAACCGGATTATTGTTTCGCAGCTATTATAAAGGAGAACCAAGCATGGAAGATGGTTTACAAATATATGAAAATAACGTATTAATAGGCGATATACAGGTACCTTCCGGATTTAGTATTTTAGGTTATTCCGCACCTTATTATTACGCAATAAATGGTGTAGACGAAGACAATGAAAAGATATTAATCTATAAATTTAAAATCTAAATCTGCATGAAAGTATTTTGTCTGTTTCTATTGATTCTCGGCAATCAAAATCAATTATGTAAATCCGGAATGTACATGTACAAGTGATTATGTAAGTGATTATACCATAAATCCTCATGATAGTATTTATATTGACTTGAAATTTGACACTAAAAATAAGTTTGGCGAACAAAAAATATATACAATTATTAATGCTGACACAAAAGCACAAATGTATAAATTAATGCTAAAAGCAATTATAGAATAAGATATTCAACTTTCTTATAATAAATACATAATTGTTCAACTATCTTTATCTGCGGATGGAACTATATGATTTGAATTAGTTCCATCTTTAGGTTGTAATTATAGTTTTCCAAATAAAATCTCATCATCCAATTGCTTGGAC
>JAISZY010000259.1 GCA_031284375.1 Tannerellaceae bacterium
AGGAATGAGGTCTGGTTAGCCGATTTAAAGAATATGAATATGTACCGTATCCAATTTCTGATATTTGGTAGTAGTACGAATGTGAATCAAAACAAAACCTATGCAATAATTGCCCGAAAATATTAACAGATAGGATAATTTGAGAATGAAAACATACATAAAAATAAAAACCCTGTGGTTGTTTTTCGCCTTGCCTCTTGCCACAGGATTACAGGCGCAGGTATCCATCGGCTCTATGTCTCCTTCCGAACCGGCGGCTCTACTGCAAATCAAAGAATACGATGCACCCGAAGGCAGCGGTGGTGAGACCGCCCGTAGCGGAGGCCTCCTGCTCCCACGCGTAGAATTAACCAGTTTAACGGATATAACAAAGTTTGTCCCGTCGGGGTCGAGTGCAGAACTTACCGGCTTGCTGGTTTACAATGTGAAAACAACGGCAGGGATAGCAGAAGGGGTATACGAGTGGGATGGCGTGGCGTGGAACCCCTTGAATACCACATCGAGAACTACCGGTTCGTTCACTCAAAAATCGGTGACAAGATCTACCGATATTCCCCTTGTTTCTATCGGAATATTTGAATTTAGAATTGATATCCAAAAAAGGAGAGCTCAATACAGGCTTGTCGAAGCTCCGGCGGCAAATGCCACCCTTTATTGTCATGTCGCTTGTTTTGCGGAGGGGGAGGATGATGATAAATACACTTATGATACCAAAGAACTACTTTTGGATCCAAACGATTATTCCACATGGAAAAACTTTCACACGAATGCAGAATACGACCAGCGAATCGAAGTATGGGTGCTTGATCCCAATGGCTACCGCGTATACAATATACAATTTATCATGATTAGTACTCAAAAGACTTCCGATATATTATTCCCTGCTTTTGCCGTATTGGCAACAGAATATTGATTTATAATAAGAAAATGAAGATGAAGATGAAGATCATTGTGAAAATAAAACTATTGTTTTTATGCCTGGGTGTATTACCCAATCTATGCGCACAAGTTACTATCGGAGTAGCCGATCCGCCAGTGAAAGGCGCTTTGCTACAGTTGAAAGATATTCTTACAGCAACAGCAGGGGGAAAAAATTCGGAAAAGGGATTGTTGATGCCTCGCGTGTCGCTGGTGAGTGATACGCTGTTGTCTCCCATGTTCCCGGACGCTACTACTGCTGAAAAAGAGGAACATGCGGGGCTGCTTGTGTATAATCTGACTGAAAACGGATCCTTGAAAGAAGGCATTTCGCTCTGGACCGGACAGGAATGGAGCTATCTCAAAAGCGAAGAGATAACAACGGGTACGGATGTAAAAAAAACACTATATACCGATTATTTTGCCAATGACAATATATCTGTGGGGCATCGTTCTCTATCGTTTCGTCTGGGAAAGAAAGGAACGGAGTTTTATGCCTTCCCTGAATTTAAACCACTCTATACGCCGAAAACATCTCCCGACACGACCTATTACTATCAGGTAGCCCAGTATGGAGATGACAATGATAATGAGGGATACGGATATGAGGTAAATTCGAAGACATTCAATTCTAGCTCTTCTGGTTTTATACGTTTTATAGGGCAGCCGATATCTTTCCACGAACGCCATGAGGTATGGATATTGAACAGCATCACTAACGATATATATAATGTTCTGTTCTTTACAATAGGGGAAGAAAATACCAGGGATAAAAAGATATACGCCGTATTGTCCGAGCTGTTTTAATCCGGAAACGAGACTCTGTACAAAAACAGAGAGTACGAGTATCTACTTTCTACCCGGCCCGATTGCCGGAATCTCATAGAGCATAATACCATTGAAGGTCGATGAACGCCGGGTGGAAAACAGCCCAACTTGCGATTTACCCAAATTTACCGGGATGTGGTCGATTTCTTTTCCGTCGATAAATAACCGTAGGGAATTGTTTGTTTTCACAGCCCGCAGGTTGTACGAGGCCTGGAAAAGTTGATTCACATGGATACGATAGATGTATTGCTGTAAATCGTCGGCTTGTTTATTTGTAAAACGCAGAGCCTCGGCGTAGACCGGTGGGAAATCAAGCCGGCTCAGTCCGGGATGTTGGGCATCGATTGCAGCGGTTCCGGAAAAGGTGCGCCATTTGTCTTCCCACAAATACTCGACCGATACTTTATCAAACATGTTCTCTGCAATCTGTTGCGGATGGTCGAAAACCGTCCGGTTCAGGAGTATGGCATTTATCAAGGTGGGAGACGAAAAGGTATATCCTTTCTCGATGAAGTCCGTATATTTCATATCGGCATACAGCGTCTTCCTGTTCTCCAGAGAATAGGTTTTTTGCTGCACGGTTTTGCCTTTTTCCCGGACTTCCACCCTTAGCTGGTGGCTACCATGATCGAGTGTTGCTTTTACAAAGTTCTGTTCGTCTACGTAAATGGGATACGCACCGGTTTCTCCCTGATTTGCCTGATTGGTTATCTGAAGGGAGAACTCGTATTGCGACAGCCAATCTCCTTTGAACACCCTGAAATGGTCGGTGGCTACTTGGAGACCTGCGGGAAGAACCGTACAGGCTCCCTCGGCGGCTGTCCCGCTGGAAGACGAGCCCCATCCGCGAATGGCTTCGTCGGACTCGTCCCACCCCCGTGTATAGACCAGGCCGTCGAAGCGGCTTTCACCCTCTGCCGCAAATAAACCCGGCATGGAGGGCAAGGCTGAGGATGTTTGAAAAACAGACTTCCCAGACGCGGGTATTTCGTCGATAAAAACCCTATAGGCCGTACCGTTGCGTTCCAGCCGGATGGTGTGGTATACGCCGAAACGGAAGTCGGAAGGCAACGGAAAACGGTGTTCCGTATAGTTTCCATCCACACATTCTCCCCAAAACCATACATTCCCCTGGCTGCGAAGCCCTGCTTTTATCCAGTTGTCGGCATCCTGCCAACAAGCTATCAGGCCGGCTTCGCGGCTTGTGTTTACGCCGGCTTCAAAGAGACAGGCCGTCGCTTCCTCTGTCTTCAGGATCATACAGGTATCCCCGGCAGTAGATATCCGGAGTTCGCCCTCGCGGTTGCTGTATGTGGGAGGCATGGGGGGCGGATAGTATCCGCTGGTTTTTTCGGCCGAGATGCCTTCTACAAACAATGTTTTATCAAAAAAATGCACCCGGTTGATGTATTGACTCCGGCGTTCGTTGCTTTTATTGGCCATATAGATCAACCACCATTCAAAACCGTTTGGGCCGCGAAGCAGATTCGGCTGGCCGGGGGTGAAAAGGATGTCGTCGGCCTGGGTGTTTTTCGTATCGAAGAGCGAGACGTTTATGTAGTTTTGCCGGCCGCTCCGGCTTTCGACGGCCAAGAGGTTATCGCCCTCCAGAAGCGCGGCTGCCGAGCGTTCGTCCAGATTCAGGATGCAATAATCCGCTCCCTGCTTTTCGTATACGAGTTGTCCGTTCAGATAGACGCGCGTATCCCCGTCGTGGGTCATCCGGAGCGCCAGATTCCCGGTTTGCTTTTTGTTGGCCGAGAAATGTGCTCGCAGGTAGATCCGCTCTCCTTTCCACTCGGAGCCGAAAGGCCGGGCCGAGGAGTTTTCTATCTTGCGGGAAGCGAAGCCCGGAGCGCCTTTTTTCCACGAGGTGTCGTCGAAGCTTCTTTTTTTCCAGCCTTCCGGCGGCGTATCAAAGGTGTAAGAGAACAACTTCCGGTATCCGGGCGTATTGCACAACAGATCTGGGAAGGCATCTTCCAGCGGGGTTTGATTGGACCCCATGACCGGATATGGATACTTGTTGCCGTTGTTGAAGCTCGTCGGAGCGTCGGCCTGAGCTACTCCGAGCTGATAGTTCCCGATCGACGGTCCGGTGTCGTTGCCGTTGTACAGCATATAATATTGGTTCCGGTATTTGATCACCCAAGGGCCTTCGGCCACTCTGTTGTCCATGGTTTCCCAGGTTTTCGGAAGGGAGGCAAACTGATACACCGGGTGTCCGGAAAAGCGGTAAGGGTCTTTCATCGGACGCGCCCAAATGGTATTCCCGTCGGTGAATTTTACCATATACATATACAGTTTGCCGTCGTCGTCGCGGAATACATGAGGGTCGATGCGGTTGTCCATCCACGTATCTTTTACCGGTTCACGGTAAGGCCCTACTATGTTTTCCGACACGGCATGGCCGATGTGAACCACATGCTTATCTTTCCCCCAGTAATTGACCGACCAATAGAGATGGAACGTGCCGTTGATGTACTTTATATCGTTGGCATGAATCTGGTTGTCGCCAAAATTGCCGCCTTTTATCCAATCATTTTCCATTGAGAAAACATGCGTACGCCCTTCCCAGTTCACCAAATCGCGGGAGGTGTAAAAGTCGCCGTTCGTAAAGACACCTCCGATGTAGTATTTTCCGTTGAATTTGATGACGCCCGCATCGGCGACTCCCGGCAATACCGGGTTTTTAATGTTTTGTGCCTGCAAGGCCATGGCGGCCATACAAAGCAGGAGGGCTATTCCCGTACGGTAGGTAATGTTTTTTTTCATACGTATTTCTTTTTATTTGGAGAGAGTGGGGAAAAACAAGGTTTCCACGTTCATTTGCATCCTGTCTCTTTCCGGTGTTTCGCCGGCGACAAAATCAGCCGACAGGATAGCTGTCCGCCTGGGAGAGACTACCGTGTCGGAATTGTGAATATGAAAAACATACCTCAGGCGGCCGTCTGTATCGCGGAAAAAGTCACCATGCCCGGTTCCGTTGTACCCTGCTGTGCGGCGATGGAGAATCGGGCTGTCGGTCGTTTTTTCCCAGGGGCCGTAGGGAGAAACGGCTACGGCATATCCCACGGCATAATCTATGTTGCGGAAATCGTTTGCCGAATAAAAGAGGTAATAAAGCCCCTTATGCTTCAGCACCGTCGGGCCCTCGGCCACCGTCCACTTTGTTTTCTGAGTATCTTCCCACTCATTCGCAGCCACGATACATTCTTTCACCGTTTCTTCTTTTATTTCCCTAAGGTCGCCGGTCATTTCTGCTACAAATATGCGGTTGCCATCTGTCAGCCGGACGTGATACAGGTATATTTTCCCATCGTCGTCGAAAAAAACGTAGGGATCAATTTGCCGTGTCGGAGCTTTTATGGGAGCCGGCACCTCCTGCCGGAAAGGGCCGGCGGGATGATTGGCTGTGGCAATGGCTATGTTTTCGTTTGCCGTATACACCATATAATATTGTCCGTTGTAGCGGAACACCTGAGGCGCCCAAAAGCCTTTTTCACCATACGATTCTCCTTTGCGAAGGGCCAGGCCGTCTTTTGCTTCTCCGGGAATGCTCCAATGAACAAGATCGTGGGAAGTATATACCAGAAAGCCTTGTGAAGAGTTGGTGCCATATAAATAATAGGTACCGTTGTCGAAAAAGACAGTCGGATCGGCCAGAAACAGCGTTTCGACATGTCTGCTCGCCGGCTGTGCCTGTGCGCTTTTCTGCCGGCATGAAGCCAGGGCACATACCACCGCAAGGATGGACAGGCTTGCAATGATTTTGTTCTTATTCATTCGTTTTCATTTGTTTTTAACAGCGTGTGGCACCGGAAGCTTCGAAAGCTTCTTTTTGGCGCCACACGGGATGTATGATTATTCTAATTCCGTTTTGCCTCCCGGCACACTTCGGGACTGGGCAAGCTCAGTTATTATTAATACGACGGGTTTTGCGTCAGCCCGCCCATGCTGTTATCTACTTCTATCTGCGGTATGGGCAAGCGGCTGTGTTTGCCTATGATGAAATTATTGAAGTCTTCGTCGCGTTGCTTCAGTTCATCTATCCCGGACTGACTGTCCAGCAGCCCCCAGCGTTTAAGGTCTGCCCAGCGCCATCCTTCGTAGCAGAGTTCCAAGGCGCGTTCCATCTGTAAGCGTTTCAGAAGAGCGTCTTTGCTGTTGAGGGCGTCTTTGAAAGGACTTTCGCTCAATTTGCTCATCCCTGCCCTTTCCCTTATTTTGTCGATATACACTGCCGCCTGTTCGACTGTTGCGCCCGTTTGGAGCAGGCACTCGGCATAATTGAGCAATACGTCGGCGTAACGGATAATGCGATAATTGTTGGGGGCGAAATAATCTTCCAGATCCCTGTAATACCAGGTCCCGTATTTGCGGATGTAACATTCGTTACCCCAACCCAAATTATCCCATTCGGTTGTTGTGTTCCTGCCATAATAAGTGATGCTTCCGTCGGGGAAATCGTCCATATATTCGCGATAAAGGATACTATTGTAAAGGCGGGTGTCGTTTGTGCCATCTATTCTTTTTTCTTTCAGGAACTCATCGACCAGCCACCTGCGGGCTTTGCCATCTGCCCAGCCTATACCGCCGGGAGCGTAGAATTGTGTCCGCTGGAAACCTGTGGCCATGCTGGCGCTGTTGTCTGTACCCCCTTTGTTGGTATCGTCGAATTGTATCTCGAAGACACCTTCGATGTTGTTTTCATTGAGATGGGTAAAATTATCCATCCAGTTGGATACAAGTCCGTAGAGCGATCCATCCCTTTCTATCAACCAATCCAGCTCCGCTTTAGCCTCTCCGTATTTATGTTGCTGCATATACGCTTTGGCCAGGAAAGCTTTGGCCGCTCCGCGAGTGACTCGGCCTTTATCCGCATCCCCCCACTTTTCGGGCAGGCCATCGACTGCGGTCTCCAAATCGGCCTCAATCTGTGCCCAGATAGCCGCTTCGCTTGATTCCACCGGCGTGTATCCGGCATCGGTAGGTTCCAGAATCAAAGGAGCCTTTTCCCAAAGAATATTGATTTGGAAATACCACATCGCCCGCAGAAAAGACGCTTGCGCCAGTATCTGCGTTTTCAGGTCGGCGTTCATTTCTATATCAGGTACAAAATTCAATACCTGATTGCAGCGATAGATGGCCATAAAGAAATGTTCCCAATGAATATTATTGCCTTCGTAAAAATTATAGTTCCTGTAGTTGAAGCGCGTCCAATCTCCCAGTTCAATCCAGGGCGAGGGGCTGTAGCCTTCGTCCGAGGATAGGTCGTATCGGAAAGAGAGCCAGCGCATCCAGGTTCCTTCTTTATACAGAGCGCTGTAACACCCGTTTATCCCGGCAATGGCGTCTGCTTCTTTCGTCCAGTATTTATCCGTAGTTCCTTCATTAGGGTTGGGAATATCCAACAAGTCGCCGCTACAAGCTGTAAAGGCAAGCGAGATAGCTATACATGCTAAATATATGATGTGTTTCATATCTGTAAATATTCAATGATGAGTAATTAAAATGTTAAATCAAGTCCGAACATAACCGAAGCGGTATTGGGAAAGGCAAAATTATCTGTACCTCTATCCCATACGTCCCTGTTCACAAAGTCGGGATCTAGCCCTTTGTATTTCGTAAGGGTAAGCAGGTTGTTACCTGAAGCGTAAAGACGCAGGCCTTCTATCCCTAAGCCGGAGAGCAGATGCTTGCCGAACGTATATCCCAACTGTACATTTTTGAGGCGCAGGAAGGAGCCGTCTTCCAGATACAAATCGCTGTCGTACGTGTTTCTAAAGTCGCCGTATATGATTCGGGGAGTATTGGAAGAGGAATTTTCCTGATAAGGCTCTTCTCCTTTTTTGAATTTGATATAGTTTGAGTTATCGGCAAACAGCCGTCCCTGCCATAAGGGTACGTTATAAATATCATTGCCGAACTGTCCGTACCACATCATGGAGAAATCGAAGTTTTTCCACGAGGCATTAAGCATAAGCGATAATTGCATTTCCGGCCAGGGGTTTCCCACGATTTGACGGTCGTTGGCCGTGATGTCGCCGTTGTCGTCGGTGTCGATATATTTTACGTCGCCGAGTTCGGGACGTTTCGCGCCAATGATGATCGGTTGGCCGGAGGAGGTTACATAATTGTCAATCTCTGCCTGCGTACGGAAAATGCCGTCTGTTTTGTACAGGTAATACATGGATAATGGTTGGCCGATTTCCGACTTGGTCTTGCCGGAATAGTAGACATCCTTACCGTACCCAAGTTCGGTTACTTTATTCTTCAGTGTAGTGAGATTGGCAACTATATTATAATTGAAATCGCCGGCTTTATCTCTCCAGCTAAGCGAGACCTCAAAACCAGTGTTGCGCAGGCTGGCGGCATTGGCCTTGGGCGCTCCACCCTGATTGCCGGTTGAAATGGCAATCGGCATATCGGTGAGCACATCTTTGGTGTTGGATATGTAGTATTCCGCGCTAACACCCAGGCGCTGGCGCAGGAATATGGCATCCAAGCCGATATTGGTCGTTTCTTTGGTTTCCCAGCGAAGATTGCTGTTTACCATTTTAACCTGGGCGGCGCCCGACACGAGCGTACCTCCAATTACCGTAACCAAGCTTTGGTTGATTGTGCCTAAGTAATCCCAATCGCCAATGGACGAATTACCCAAACGTCCCCAGTTGGCGCGAATCTTAAGATCATCTATCCCGGAAAGATGAAAAAACGATTCGTTGGAAATACGCCAAGCCCCGGAGAAGGAAGGGAAGTTTCCCCAGCGATTATCTTCGGACAGGCGCGAGGTACCGTCGCGACGGAAGGTGGCCGTCAGATAATATTTCTGATCGTAGGTATAATTCAATCGCCCCAGATAAGAAATCATGGCGTTTCTGAAAATAGCATTGCCGTTCTGCTGATTACTTTGACCTGCATTCAGGACAGTCAGATAATCATCGCCCACGACAGGGAAATTCAGACGCGACCCCGTAAGATATTCCTGTTCATAGGTCTGGTACGTGGTACCAGCCACGGCGTCGATATGATGTTTGCCGTAGTCATCATTGAAATTCAAAGTATGTTCGATCAGCCGGCTGTATGTATGTCTTTTTTCCTTTACACTTTCGGGGCTGCGATACTCCTGGTTACGTGTCCAGTTACCTTCTCCGCGAAACCAGGAACGATCCCAAAATTCCAAGTCCATACCGCCGTTTATTTTATAATAAAGGAATGGAAAGGGTTTAAATTCCGCCCAAACGGAACCATTTATACGGTTTGTTTTTTCTTTCTGGTGTTCCAGGTCTTCCCGTGCAATGGGATTCGTGCCGAATGTGTTGGCATTGGCATCTCCGTAGCCATAACCTCCGGGGTTGTTTGCGTCGTATACGGGAATGGTCGGCATCATACGCACCACATCGTTATACGGATTGGTTTGTAAGGGGTCTCTGTTCGTATAGGCGTAAGAAAGGTTTTCTCCAAAAGAAAACATACCTCTTTTGCCGTCGGTATTTACGCGAAAGCTGTAACGATCAAATTCGTTGCCGTAAGAGGTGCCTTCGTTTTTGTAATAACCGCCCGACATAAAGTAGCTCCCCGAATCGCCCCCTCCCGAAAGCGATACATTGTAATCTTGTACCAAGCCGGTGCGGAATACCTCATCCTGCCAATTCGTATCGTTGGCGGAATGGTTTTGCAATTCGCCATTCCACGAACCGTTCCGGATACCTTCCATATAAGCCATATCATTATACTTCTTATACTCGGCGGCATTCATCAGATCAAATAGCGGCGCCCACTCCAACGTTTCTTTGATATTCACACCCACTTTCATCGGGCCTTTGCGCCCTTTCTTTGTGGTGACAATAATCACTCCATTGGCTGCACGCGAACCGTAGATGGCTGCTGCCGAAGCGTCTTTGAGCACCTGCATGGATTCTATATCCGAAGGATTGAAGTTCATGCCCGGATCGCTGATCATTCCGTCGATTACCCAAAGCGGGTCACGATTGCTTAACGTTCCCACGCCCCGGATTTCAATCTGCGAATCTTCACCGGCTTTCCCCGTACCTCTTACATTCACACCCGTGGCCAGTCCTTGCAACTGATTGGTAACGGAACCCGACGTGCTTTTCCTCATCTCGTCCATACTGATAACGGATACGGCGCCTGTAAGGTCGCCTTTCTTCACTGTACCGTATCCGATTACTACCACTTCTTCCAGTCCGACAGGATCGTCTTTGAGAATAATACGTATCTCTGTACTGGAACCAACGGCAACCTCCTCGGTCTGATAACCTATATACGACACCTGCAAGGTAGCCGTGGATGGAACATCCAGCAAGAACTCACCGTTCAGGCCTGTTGTTACTCCGTTGATGGTTCCTTTTTGTATTACATTAGCGCCGATAATCGGTTCGCCGGCAGCGTCGAGTACAATTCCTCTCACCGTCTTCTGTTGTGCAAAGACAGATGCAACATACATCAGCATTAGCAAACATATCATGCTAAACTTTTTCCATACATGTTTTACTTTTCTTTTCATAAAATGTTGTTTTAAAAATTAGATTATTTGAGGTAAACAATTCTTCAGTTTGGTATTCCGAAGGTATTATTTCCGGCTGAAAAATTTAGAGACTCTTTCCGGACACAGCATTTGCCATAGAGAAGCAACTGTCCATCCCGGAGCAAAAATATCATTGTAGAATCCTTTCCCGTTTTTGCCGTAGTCCCAATTGGTATGCTGAACTACTTCTGGATAATAACCCACTTTCCCGATATCAAACATACGCCCTTCTACTGGCATCAATTGAAGCATGGACGACTTGATGACAGACGAAAAAGCAGAGAAACGCACCTCGCCCCGCTCTTTTGCCAGCCAGTCCAGCACGGTGGCAAATTCAAAGATGAATACGTCTATATGATTGTTTTCCACCGATACATTCCCCCATCCCCTGGACAGGAATCCTGCATCGCCCAGCATTTGACCCTGTGCAAAAGGTACGTCCCACGTATAATACCACGAAAGACAAAAATAGGCGGCCTGCTTGCACAAGTCGATGTAATGTTCGCGTTCTTTTCCCTTGCTCACCATCGACAAATAGTACATGGCCGTAGAGGCATACAGAGAGGCTTCCTTGTCTTCGCAATTGGCATCGAGCGTAGAAGAAAAATAATCCGCCCGCGATATCAGCTCTTTTTCCAGGTAAGCGGCAGTCTGCCGGGCCGATTCCAAATAAGAGGGATCATTATTAAAGTAACGGTAAGCCATGGCCAGAGGCAAGGTGGCCGAAGGCGTACTGCCTCCGGAGCTGTCGGACACGGTAAAATTATCCTCGAATTTGCGGGGGAAACTGCCGTCGGGTTTTTGCAGTGTGATAAAATTGTTCAGCAACGTTCGGATTTTGGTTTCCCATTCGGGGTGCCGCCTGCCTTTTTTCCGCTCATAATCCAAATAATGAAGGATGGCAAAAGCTCCTTCCGACTGCCGGCGAATGCTGTATACACTTGGTTCTTCTTTTGTTTCGTAATTCACAAATTCGCGAAAAAAACCTGTCGGTGTAAATCCGTGGGCAAGGTAACTATCGAAAATACTTTCTGCATTTTTTACCAGCACGGCCTTGCCGGTTTCTTCTCCGTATTCAAGGGCATTGAATGCATTGAGAAGAACGCGCCCCACAAATCCAACTTCTATCGAACCTGTGCTTTCGCAATCGTCTGTTCGCATGTGGACCCCTGAGAAATATTTTAGATCATACCGGTCGACATAACTTCCGGTAAAGAAATTCGACAATATGGCCTTTGCCGACTCTCCCTTGCAGGGCGTATTTACTTCTTCCGGACGAAAAGAATCGAAAGAATAATTCCATACCTCGGCCACAAAGGCGGAGTAATCGGAGGCATTCCCTTTCCTTATTTCCCAAACTAATTCCCGCGTCTCTCCTTTCTCCAGCTTTTCAAATGCCATGACCGGAGGGATAAGGCTTAATTTGCGGATATACGTTTTGGGCGCTTCGTGATAAGGGAACCCGAATACCAAAGCCGTATTCCCGGAGACATTCCTGAAGCCGGTAAATCCGAGCGATGTTTTCCCGCTCAGAATCACTTCGCCGGAAGTATGGGTAGTCAGCGCTTCGTCTTTCGACTTCTCCAAACGCAGCACGGTGTAATAATCTCCGTTTTTTTCGTGGTAGATACCCGTGAGCGGCGTGCTCAATCTGTCTTCCCTCACCTGCCAGCTATCGCTTGTATAAAAAGAAGGGGCTTCTTTGGGAGAGCGCAGATTGCGGCGATACCAAAAACCAGGCATATAAAACTGACAATCGGTATGAGAAACCGAATGCAATGCGTATATCTCTTCGTAATTGTAATACACCTTGTCTTTCGCTGTAATGGTTACTTTGATCCGGCTTACCGGAGATGTTTCCAAAACCTCATGCCGTATTTGTAAAGGCAATTCTTCCTGAGCGATAAGCTCTCCCCTCACATTCTTTTTTAAAGTGTATGTAAGCGCCGGATTACCGGGCGATTTTATGCGAACGCAAGCGCTTGCAACTACATGTTCCGTAGCCTGAACGGCAATTTGGCATACAAACAAAAGAGTGAAACAAATGTACTTCTTCATGATTTTCATGGTATATTTTCATAATTAAAAAACTAAGCGCAAAACTATGATAGCGACAGATTCCGGAGCAAACATTTTCCGGCAAAAAAGGATAAAAAATAAACTCCATCCCGCGTTTGACTGAAAATTTCCATCAATTGGCTATAAATTACTCTCAACATGAGCCCAGCTTGACTGAGCAGGGGTTCGAAGAAAAATTCTCAGACTTTTGGAAAATAGATTTATTATCCGAAATGGTAAATAAACAAATTATCTATATTTGTTGCTATTAATTTAAATTGATATGAAAAGACGAGAATTTTTAACTAACACGGCGCTGATAGGCGCCGGTATTCCATTGGGTGTAGCCCCTGTTGCTCTTAGCGCGTGCAGCGAACAAGGTGCAGTTGCAACAAAAAACTATTCACCGGACGAATTAGGGATGTATTCCTTTGTGGATATAGCGCCCGACGGAAAACCATTGAAAGCGGCGCTGATAGGTTGCGGCGACCGGGGCACGGGAGCGGCCACTCAATTCCTCTCGGCAGGCCCCAATGTGTCTATCATCGCACTTGGCGACTTATTCCCCGACAGACTGAATACTTGCAGGGGTGTTTTGAAGGAAAAGTTTAACAATGAAGTGGCCGATGCGGATTGTTACTTTGGCTTCGACGCTTATCAGAAGGTACTGGAAAGGAGTGACATTGAAGTCGTACTGCTCTGTACGCCCACCCATTTCAGGCCCGAACATTTTAAAGCCGCCGTAGATGCGGGAAAACACATCTTTATGGAGAAACCCTGCGCCGTCGACCCTACCGGCATACGTACGGTAATAGCTGCCGCTAAGGTTGCAACAAGCAAAGGCCTCACCGTTATTACAGGAAACCAACGCAGGCACCGCCGGGACTATTGGGAAGCATTTATCCAGGTTAAGAACGGATTAATAGGTGATGTTATCTCTGCAACCGCCCACTGGGATCAGGGAGCGTGGTGGAACAAACGCAAACGCCCCGAATGGAGCGATATGGAATACTGCATTCGTAATTGGTTTAATATTAAATGGCTCAGTGGAGACCATCTGCTCGACCAGGCTATTCACAATATCGACATCGTAACTTGGTTTATGGAACAACGCCCGGTAAAGGCCGTAGGTTTTGGTGGACGCGCCCAGCGATTGACTGGTGATATTTACGATTTTTTCAGCGTAGACTACTATTACGAACAAAATAAACGTATGTTGGCGACAGCCAGGCAGATAGATGGTTGTGACGGGAATGTTTCCGAGCAAGTGTATGGCGCCAAAGGCGTAGCCATGCTCAATGACCGGAACGATATAAAGATTGTGGACTTTGGCGGGAACGAACTCTGGAAATATGATTACGAAAGCAAACCGGTCAAGAACCCATACAATCAGGAACATATCCACTTGGTAGAATCCATTCGCCTGGATAAGAAAATTAACCAGGCAGAAGACTTGGCTTACTCTACCCAAGTTGCTATTCTGGGACGTGAGGCGGCATATACGGGTAAACCCATCACCTGGGACGAAATCATGGCATCTCCCTTACGTTATGGCCCTGAAACATACGCAATAGGTCCGCTACCCGATTATAAAGAAGGCGTAGCGCCTCTTCCGGGAAAAGCGCCGGATGCTCCGGTAATGTAAGAATCAGCAACGAATGTGCAATTGCCGCAATACATTGCGAATTTGTTCGAACGTTGTGATACGAGTCGGTACTAAAGGGAGGCGGAGTTTGTTTTCAATGTACCCCATTGCATTGAGCATACTCTTCACTCCTGCCGGATTGCCGTCGACAAAGAGCAGGTTGAAGAGTTCTGTAAAATTGTGGTGGATAGCGCGGGCGCCTGCATAGTCGCCCGCCAGTGCAAGGCGCACCATACGACTGAACTCACGAGGAAAGGCGTTCCCAATCACCGAAATAACCCCAATGGCTCCCAGCGTAATCAAGGGGAAAGTAATCGGGTCGTCTCCTGAAATCACATTGAAGTTAGCAGGCTTGTTTTTTATAATGTCATCGATCTGAGTAAAATTTCCGGAAGCTTCTTTTACCGCTACGACGTTTTTAAATTCGTGGGCAATGCGCAGGGTAGTTTCAGCCGTCATATTCACCCCCGTGCGCCCCGGTACATTATATAATACAACAGGGAGGGAGGTGGCTTGGGCGATGGCTTCGTAATGCCGGAAGATACCCTCCTGAGAGGGTTTATTGTAATAAGGAACCACCGACAGAATGGCATCAATACCCTCAAAACGGTTTTGTTTCAATTTTTCGACAACAGTGCGTGTACAATTGCCTCCCACCCCTAACACAAGCGGGATGCGTCCGCGCACTTTCGTCACTACACAGTCGATGATTTTATTCTTTTCTTCTTCGCTCAGTACAGGGGTCTCGGCGGTGGTACCTAATACCACCAGATAATCTGTCCCATTCTGCAATTGGTAATCAACGAGCTTGCCTAATGTTTCAAAATCAACACTTTCGTTTTCTTTAAAGGGAGTGATAAGAGCGACACCCATCCCTCTCAAATCGATATCAGTCATGCGGAATAAAGTCCATTTTATATTTAGTATGACAAAAGTAAAGAAATAATATCACTTGGAACGGATTGTTTGCAAATAAAACAAAATATGCCGAAAGAATTGAGGCATATCATCATCCGGACTCATAGTTATGGTAAGGTCGAATAAATTGCGCAAGGACGATTTATTGCCTACCTTGAACAAGGCCGGATGCAATAATTGCAGATAGTGCATGGCGTAATCGTTTGTCCGGGTAAGGTCGATTAAAATATCGGCGGGGATCGCGTTGAATTGTTCGCACAAAGGAGACAAAGGTAGACCGTTCGGTCCAAACTCATCTTCCTTTATCTGGAGCCAAGAAGGGTCTGTTTCTTCCGCAATCTTCATCTTCCTGGGGATAAAGACGCTCAGACAGATGTCCTTCTTCAGTTCTTTGAGCTGCTCTGCGCAAAGCACTACCTCGTCTTTATCCTTTATATTAAATGTCATTAAAAAAGTCTTCGCTTCGTAGAGTGAACAGAAACGGGATTTTCTGGCTGAAGACTTTTTTGCAAGAGTCTGTATCTTTTTCCTGATAAAATAATTTTGAAAAATCATTCGTCCAACATTTTTAAAAATTCATCTTCATGTATAATTTTCACACCCAGTTTGGCTGCTTTTTCCAGTTTGACCTGGCCCATATTATCGCCGGCTAGAATATAATCTGTCTTACTGGAGACTGAACCGCTGCATTTTCCGCCATGCTGTTCGATTATCGCTTTATATTCATCGCGCGAGTGTTTGGCAAACGTGCCGCTTATGACAAACGAGAGGCCTTTCAGGCTATTCGAACGTCCGGTCAACACCGTTTCATCGACAGACATTTGCAGTCCGTATGCAGCCAGGCGCCCGATAAGGCTAAGGTTGCCCTCGTCGGCAAAGTAATTCAGAACGCTTTGGGCGATGCGTTCTCCTATCTCGCTTACCTGCATAAGCGATTCCAAACTCGCCTGTTGCAATTGCCTGATGTTCAGAAAAGCATAAGCCAGACGCTTGGCAACCGTTTCTCCTACATAACGGATTCCCAGAGCAAACAACACCCGTTCGAAAGGTACCGTCTTGGATGCCTCCAAACTGTCCATCAGGTTTTGTGCGCTCTTTTCTGCCCAGCGTTCCAGACGGAGTAAATCACGGAGTTTCAAGGTGTAGAGGTCGGCTGTATTTCTTATGTAACCGGCATTGTACAAATCTTCCACCGTTTCGGGCCCCATATGGATATCCATCGCCCGGCGCGAAACGAAATGTTCAATCCGTCCTTTTATTTGTGGTGGACAGCCTGCTTCATTCGGGCAATAATAGGCGGTTTCTCCGGCAGGACGTGTCAGGGCTGCGCCACATTCCGGACAGTTTGTGATAAAATGCACCTTATTGCCTGTTAGCTTCGTGCGTGTAGCGGAATCGACTCCTGTAATCTTGGGAATGATCTCGCCGCCTTTTTCCACATACACACAGTCGCCGATATGTAAGTCCAGGCTTTCTATAATATCCGCATTATACAGGGAAGCACGCCTGACGGTCGTGCCCGACAAAAGAACAGGTTCCAGATTGGCCACAGGCGTCACCGTTCCGGTACGCCCTACCTGAAATGCTACCGAATTTAGACGGGTAACGGCTCTTTCGGCCTGAAACTTATAGGCGATTGCCCAGCGAGGGCTTTTGGCCGTAAAGCCCAGATTCTTTTGTTGATAGAGAGAATTTATTTTCAATACCACGCCGTCTGTCGCTACCGGCAGTTTTTTGCGTTCTACATTCCAGTAGGTGAGGTAATCGAACACTTCGTCCAGCGTATAACACTTGCGAATGACATCCGGTATCTTGAATCCCCAACTGCGGGCGATCTGCAAGTTGTCATAATGGGTATCTGCCGGTAAGTTCTCCCCTAACAGATAATATAAGTAGGCATCGAGTTTGCGGGAGGCCACAACTGTGGGGTTTTGCTGCTTCAGCGTGCCGGAGGCTGCGTTCCGGGGATTGGCAAAGAGCGGTTCTCCCTGCTCCTCCCGCTCTTTGTTCAGGCGGTCGAACTCAGCCCAGGGAAGTAGTATTTCGCCCCGGATCTCAAACCTGTCGGGATAATTATCTCCCCTCAGTTTCAGTGGAATGGATCGGATTGTCTTTACGTTGGCTGTCACGTCGTCGCCGCGGGTACCGTCGCCACGGGTGATGGCGTGCGTCAGCCTGCCCTGTTCATAGATGAGCGAGATGGAGGTGCCATCGTATTTCAGCTCGGCAATCATTTCGAATGGTTCGTTCAGCAGGCGCATGCTGCGGCTGTAAAACTCGCGGACTTCACCTTCCGAATACGTATTACTGAGTGAAAGCATCGGATACCGATGCTCCACTTGTTCAAAATCTTTCGACAAATCGCTGCCTACGCGCCGGGTAGGTGAAAGTGGGTCTGCATACTCCGGATACACATCCTCCAGTGCCTGCAATTCTTTCAACCGAATGTCAAATTCACGATCCGAAATTACAGGCTCAGAAAGTACGTAGTAATTATAATTATGCTGTTCCAGCTCCTCGCGGAGCGCTTTTATTTTTGCTTCAATCTCGTTCATTGGCTTAGCAGATATATTTCATATACCATTCGGCCGCAAAGGTACACTATTTATCTTACATTGATATTAATTTTCTGCCGGCTGATAGAGATAACGTTTGATACTGCGTTTGGGGGTCTTCTCAAATTCTTCCGAAAAGAGTTTGAAACTGCTTACCTTGCTATAAAAAGGTAGTTTTTTATTCAACTGTTGCAGGTTTTCCTGCATCAAGTCTTCGGTTTTCGCGCCTTCCAGGTTTTCGCGATCGATCTGTTCCTGGTCGGGATAGATTAAAGCCACCAGCTTCCCTTCCTGGTAAATGATCAACGATTCGGATACATAGGGCATATTATTCAGAAGGTCTTCGATTTCTTCGGGATAGATGTTTTGTCCGTTCGAACTTAGTATCATGGTTTTGCTGCGGCCACGGATGTAAAGGACGCCCTCTTTGTCGATCAGCCCCAAGTCGCCGGTATTCATCCATCCGTCGGGAGCCATGACTGACGCAGTCGCTTCCGGGTTCTTGTAGTAGCCAAGCATAACGTTGGTGCCTTTCACAAAGATTTCGCCTACTCCGTCGGGATCGGGATGGTCGATGTGCACTTCCATACGATCGACAATGCATCCCACGGAACCTTTTCTGAAAGAATCCCATTGGGAGTAGGCCACCAGAGGCCCACATTCGGTAAGCCCATAACCCACGGTATAACGAAACTTAATGGTGTGCAAAAAGTTTTCAACTTCCTTATTCAGCGCGGCGCCGCCAATGACGATCTCGGAAAAATTACCCCCGAACGCCTTGTTTAGCTTAGCCGCTATGATAGCCAATACCCCGTTTTTTATTCCGGGCAATTTCAGCAGAAAGCGGATGAGGGGTTTTTGCATTTCGGGGAACACGCGACTTTTCACCATCTTCTCAATAATCAGCGGTACCGCGAGAATCAAGGTAGGGCGCAGCTCGGCAAACGATTCGAGCAAGAGCTTGGGGCTGGGTATGCGCGTAAGGAAATGGATGTGGCAGCCTTTGCCTATCGCGTTCAGTATCTCGAACGCCAGACCGTACATATGCGCCATCGGCAGCATGCACACCAGGTTGTCGCCCGGATGTATGAACGGGAGGGCATCGTTGGCATATTTTGTATTGCTCCATAAACTGCGGTAGGGCAGCATCGCTCCTTTGGAAGAAGATGTCGTCCCCGACGTATAATTCAATACAGCCAGCTCGTCGGGCGCTTCTGCATGATAAACCACATGGTCGGCGGTAAATCCTTCGGGGTATTTCGTTTTAAAATACTCATCCCAACGATTGCGCACCTCATGCATCTTTTCTTCGGCCACGATAAGCGAGAAATCGTCGAGCAGAACAACAAGTTCCAACTCCGGCATCGCATCTCCATCCATGCGCTCCCAATTCGTAGAGCCGGCCAGCAAAGCCTTTGACTCCGAGTGGTTGACAATGTGATGGATATTGTCCGGCTTAAAATCGTGAAGGATCGGGACGACCACCGCTCCGTAACTCACAACCCCAAAGAAGCTAATCGCCCAGTGCGATGAATTACGCCCTACCAGCGCCACTTTATCTCCTTTTTGAATACCTGCCTGCTCAAACAGGATGTGCAAGTATGCGATCTGTTTAGCAAAATCTTTGTAGTAATAGGTTTTTCCTTTATAGTCTGAAAGGGCCGGCAACTCCCAATATTCCCGTATACTCTTTTCGATAATCCCTAGAAAGCGATTTTCCATGTAATTGTAATGATGATGTTTTTATTTGTTACAAATGTATATGAAATTATTTGGATTACGCACAGGCGGATAAAAAATATAGGTGGTGGTAAAAAGAAATTTATATTTTAAGCCATATTCACTCATAAAGATATTTGTCAACATCACATACTATCTCTGCATAGCAAGTATAGTCTTCATCTGCTTGCAGGTTTTCTTTTTCGCCTCATTCAAAATCCCAGCGACTCCATGTCACCCTCACTGATAACGGGCGACAATGTGTTGGTTTTTAAACCAACCATAGGCCCACGCTTATTTAATCTGTTTGCCTCCTTACGGAGAGAACAGGTGGAGATATACCGCGCTCCCGGTATCCGGAAGCTACGACGGAATGACGTTGCGGTGTTCAATTAT
>JAISZY010000012.1 GCA_031284375.1 Tannerellaceae bacterium
CTGATGACAGTTTGATTAAGGACGGTTTTATGTACTTAATGCAGATATTGACAAAATAAAATTAGGGAAATTGAAGCAAAAATATCACCTTTGTACCGAGTTATTTGAAACAATGCAAATCGTAGCAAACAAGCGCACTTCGCTCGTTTCTATGCCGTTACCCATTTAAGTGCGCTTTTTCGTAAAATCCTGAAAAAGAGAGGGAATATTCGAAAAGGAATCTTATCTTTGTGTCATTAAACAAACAAAACATAATCATAATGTCTGAATTATTTCCTATCAATCTGCCTTACAAAGTGGCGGATATAAGTTTGGCGGAGTTCGGTAGAAAAGAAATCGAGATTGCCGAACACGAAATGCCGGGATTGATGGCGCTACGTAAAAAATATGACGCCCTGCAACCTCTCAAAGGTGCACGCATCACCGGCTCGCTGCACATGACGATTCAAACCGCCGTATTGATCGAAACATTGGTGCACCTCGGCGCCGACGTGCGTTGGGCAAGTTGCAACATTTTCTCCACACAAGACCATGCCGCCGCCGCTATCGCCGCCGCCGGTATACCGGTGTTTGCCTGGAAAGGCGAATCGCTCGAAGAGTATTGGTGGTGTACCGATATGGCTCTCCGATTCCCCGACGGAAAAGGCCCGCATACTATTGTAGACGACGGAGGCGATGCTTCCCTGCTGGTGCACTGGGGATATAAGGCGGAAAACGATGCCGAAAGCATCCGCCGGAAGGGTGGCAATCACGAAGAACAGGTGATATTGGATACCCTCGCCCGCATCTTAGAGGAAGACAACCGACGCTGGCATCGCACGGTGGAAGAAATGAAAGGCGTTTCGGAAGAAACCACTACGGGAGTTCACCGGCTTTACCGGATGATGGAAAACGGCGAATTGCTTGTGCCGGCTATCAATGTGAATGATTCGGTGACGAAGTCGAAGTTCGACAATCTCTACGGATGCCGCGAATCCTTGGCCGACGGTATCAAACGGGCTACGGATGTGATGATTGCCGGCAAGGTGGTGGTCGTGGCCGGATATGGCGACGTGGGCAAAGGATGCTCGCACTCCATGCGTTCGTACGGCGCCCGCGTGCTGGTTACGGAAATAGATCCTATCTGCGCCCTGCAGGCGGCCATGGAGGGCTTCGAAGTAACGACGATGGAAGAGGCTGTGAAGGAAGGGAATATCTTCGTCACCACTACGGGAAACCGGGACATCATTACCATAGAACATATTACGCAGATGAAAGACCAGGTTATCATCTGTAATATCGGGCACTTCGACAACGAAATACAGGTAGACCGCCTCAAAAACTACCCCGGTATCCGGCACATCAATATCAAACCTCAGGTGGACAAATACACCTTTGCCGGCGGAAACAGTGTGTTCCTCCTGGCCGACGGACGTTTGGTAAACCTTGGATGCGCTACCGGGCATCCCTCCTTCGTGATGAGTAATTCCTTTACCAACCAGGTTCTGGCTCAGATGGATTTGTGGGAGAAACCGTACGAAATTGGCGTTTATCGCCTGCCCAAATACTTAGACGAAGAAGTGGCCCGTTTGCATCTGGAACGTATCGGCGTGAAGCTCACCCAACTCACTCCAGAGCAAGCCGACTATATCGGCGTTCCTGTAGAAGGCCCTTACAAAGCGGAACATTACCGGTATTAAATGAACCCAACGTGGCTGTACGGAGGCTTGCCGCTATTAGTAGGCTGGCTGTTGGACAGATGTGTAGGACGTGAAGTGCGCCAAGTATTCGAAGCCACCGACCGCTCCGTAACGGAAGGCCGCCGACAGGTGAGCCGCATCGTAGGACGCGACACCTCGGCGCTTTCGGTGCAGGAAGTACGCACCGCTGCCTTGGAAACATTGGGTGAAAACCAGAACGACGGCGTCGTGGCCCCGTTGTTCTGGTACGCGCTGCTGGGAGCGCCCGGTATGTTGGCCTACAAAATGGTGAATACGCTCGACTCCATGATAGGATACAAAAATGATCGCTACCTTTTTTTCGGACGAATCGCAGCCCGTATCGACGACGCAGCCAATTACGTCCCCGCCCGGCTGACGGCCATCCTGATGGTCGCAGTGAGTGGCCGGCCGTCGGCCATAAAATTTGTCTGCCGATACGGACACCGGCATAGTAGTCCCAACGCCGGCTATCCGGAATCAGCCTTGGCCGGGATATTGGATTGCCGTTTCGGCGGGACGCATCATTACTTCGGAAGCCCGGTATACAAACCCCACATCGGCGAGAACAATCGCCCGCTGAACGTCTCCGACATGGAACAAGCTTGCCGTATCAACCGGCATGTAGAATACGTCATTGTCTGCGTTTTGCTCCTGACAACTTGCCTTTTCTGAAAAGCATAGTTGGACTTCCAGATATTTTTTGCAAAGAAATGTTACAAAAATGAAGCCCGATTCAGTCAATTTATTGTATTTTTATAGCCTGAAACGTATATAAAACGCATTTAATAGGTATTAAACAAGCATGAATCCCTTTGTACATCTACATGTTCACACGCAATACTCTTTGCTGGACGGACAAGCCTCGATCGACTCCCTGATAGGAAAAGCCTACAACGACGGGATGCGGGCGATAGCCGTAACCGATCATGGAAATATGTTCGGCATAAAAGAATTTTACAACAAGGTACAGAAAAAGAACAGTAAATACCTTGCTGTAATTCATGATTGCGAAAAAGAATTGGACGATCTGAACGACAAATCCAACCCGTCGGAAAAAGAGTTGGAACGCATGAAAAAACTTTCCGACAAGATAAAAGAAAACAAATCATCCCTTTTTAAACCCATACTCGGATGCGAATGTTACTGCGCCCGGAACGGACGGTTTGAAAAAGAAACAAAAGAAGACCTGAACGGATGGCATTTAATCCTGTTGGCCAAATCGCTGAAAGGTTACAAAAACCTTATCAAACTCGTTTCCTTAGGATATACGGAAGGTTTCTACGGACATCCGCGTATCGACAAAGAAATACTGGAAAAATATCACGAGGATTTGATTGTCTCGTCCGCCTGCCTGGGGGGCGAAGTACCTCAGCATATACTGAACGGACAGATACGGAAGGCGGAAGAAGCGGCGCTATGGTTTAAAAACCTCTTCGGCCAGGATTATTATTTAGAGATTCAGCGTCATCAAACCAATAACCCGAACGCCGACCAGACTACCTATCCTAAACAAAAGGAAGTAAACGAGGCGCTCATCGCTTTGGCGCACAAACACGACATAAAACTGATTGCTACCAACGACGTACATTTTGTAAACGAAGCAGACGCCGAAGCGCACGACCGACTGATATGCCTCAGCACCGGTAAAGACTTAGACGATCCGACCCGTATGCGTTACAGCAAACAGGAGTGGCTGAAAACAACGGAAGAAATGAACCACATCTTCCGGGACGTCCCCGACGCATTGACCAATACGCTGGAAATAGCCGACAAAGTAGCGTATTATTCGATCGACAACAATCCCCTCATGCCGGACTTCCCGATACCCGCCGAATATGAAGACGCCAATGCTTATCTGCATTACCTCACTTGCGAAGGGGCCAGAACTAAATACGGAAGTTCCCTGCCGGAAGAAGTAAAAGAACGCATAGACTTTGAACTGAACACGATCCGGCGGATGGGTTTTCCGGGTTATTTCCTGATTGTGCAGGACTTCATCGCCCAAGCCCGGCAAATGCATGTTGCCGTAGGCCCCGGCCGTGGTTCGGCTGCCGGTTCGGTGGTAGCCTATTGTCTGGGAATTACAGACATCGACCCGATAAAATATGATTTGCTCTTTGAACGATTCCTGAACCCGGACCGTATCTCAATGCCTGATATCGACATAGATTTCGACGACGACGGACGGAACCGTGTCATAGAATACGTTACCGAGAAGTACGGCAAAGAAAAAGTGGCCCGCATCATCACCTACGGCACCATGGCCACGAAATCGGCCATCAAGGATGTAGCCCGGGTACAAAAGCTGCCCTTGTCGGAGTCCAACCGCCTTACCAAATTAGTGCCCGACAGGGTGCCGGACGGGAAGAAAGTAAACCTGCAAACGGCCATCGAATATGTACCGGAACTGAAAGCGGCCGTAACGTCGGCGGATGTGTTGGTGCGCGAAACGCTTAAATACGCTCAGATGTTGGAAGGTAATGTGCGGAATATCGGTATACATGCCTGCGGAATCATCATTGGAAAAGATGATATTTCGGAAGTTGTACCGGTAAGTACGGCCAAAGACAAGGATACCAACGAGGAAATGCTGGTAACACAGTACGAAGGTTCAGTGATAGAAGAAACAGGCTTGATAAAGATGGACTTCCTCGGACTAAAAACGCTTTCCATCATCAAAGATGCCGTAGAGAATGTGTTCATGACCACGGGCCGGAAGATAGATATTGATCACTTGGACATGGAAGACGCCAAGACCTTTGCGCTTTATTGTGCGGGGAAGACCACCGGCACGTTTCAGTTTGAATCGGCCGGTATGCAAAAATATCTGAGGGAGCTTCAGCCCAGCAAATTTGAAGATCTGATTGCGATGAACGCCCTCTATCGCCCCGGCCCGATGGATTATATTCCCTCCTTCATTGCCCGCAAACATGGAAAAGAGGAAATACGTTACGACATCCCGGAGATGGAGCGTTATCTGAAGGACACCTACGGCATTACCGTATATCAGGAACAGGTGATGCTTCTCTCCCGACTATTGGCCGGTTTCACCCGCGGAGAAAGTGATGCTTTGCGCAAAGCGATGGGTAAAAAGCTTATCGACAAGATGAAGGAAATGAAAGAGAAATTCCTGGCAGGCGGTAAGGCAAACGGTCACGAAGAAAAGACATTAAACAAGATATGGGCGGACTGGGAAAAGTTTGCTTCTTATGCATTCAATAAAAGTCATGCAACCTGTTATTCGTGGGTGGCCTATCAGACGGCCTATCTGAAGGCGAACCATCCTTCGGAGTACATGGCGGCGTTGCTGAGCCGGAGTCTTTCCAATATTACGGAAATCACCAAATTTATGGACGAATGTAAGGTGATGGGCATTCAGGTTTTAGGCCCGGACGTGAACGAATCGACCTTGAAGTTCAGTGTAAATAAGTCGGGCGACATTCGTTTCGGATTAGGGGCGATAAAAGGAGTGGGAGAATCGGTTGTGGTAAACATCATGGAAGAGCGGCAAAAAAATGGTCCGTTCAAGGATATATTTGATTTTGTAGAACGTATCAACTTAACTGTTTGCAATAAGAAGAACATGGAAGCTTTGGCGCTGGCCGGCGCTTTCGATAATTTCAATATCCGCCGGGAACAATTCCTTTCGGATGGCGGGAAGGGGGATATGTTTCTGGAAATCCTCATACGATACGGCGCCAAATATCAGATAGACAAAGCGACGTCGGCAAATTCCCTGTTCGGCGACGAGAATTTCACTACTATCTCGAAGCCGGAACTTCCCCCGTACGAATCTTGGAATGACCTGGAACGTTTGAATAAAGAAAAAGATTTGATAGGTATTTATTTGTCTGCCCATCCGCTGGATGAATATCGTATTATACTGACTCATGTATGTAATACCGGCGTGACGGAACTAAACAAGTTGGAAGATTTGCAGGGGCGTGAATTGCTGATAGGCGGCATCGTTACCGATACGCGCGAAGGCATGACGAAGAAAGGAAACCCTTATGGAGTGATGAAACTGGAAGACTATACGGGAAATGCCGAAATAGTTCTTTTCGGAAACGAATATGTAGATTATAGCAAATACTTTAAAGTAGGTATGTATTTGCTGATCCGGGCGCGCGTAGAATCGCATCGCTGGAAGGGAGGCGAAGTGGATTTGCGTATCAGCGCGATCTGCTTGCTTCAGGAAGAAAAGAATAAACTGATTGAAAAAATAAGTATCAACATCCCTATTCAGACACTGAACGAGCCGATGATTAACGAACTTTCTACCCTTATTAAAAGCAATCCGGGGCAAAGTTTGCTGTACTTCAAGGTGATGGACGGGGATCACAATATCATGCTCAATCTTTTTTCTCCGGATGTACGATTAAATGTAACGCAAGAATTAATAGATTTTTTGCAGGAAAATGGATATATCGACTTTAGAATCAATTAAATTATAAATTAAATTATGGTATTAGAAGTAACTGACAGTAATTTTGAGGAATTACGGAAATCGAAAAAGTTCATGGTCTTGGATTTTTGGGCGGAATGGTGTGGCCCTTGTCGGATGATAGGCCCTGTCATTGACCAACTTGCAGAGAGATATGAATGTGTTGTAACATTCGGCAAATTGGATGTAGACACAAATAATGATGTAGTAGCCTTGTTTGGCGTGCGCAGTATCCCTACAATTCTTTTCTTTAAAGATGGAGAGGTTGTAGACAAAGTAGTCGGAGCGGCTCAGCGCGCTACATTCATCGAAAAAATAGATACGTTGATTGTAGAAGAATAACGTGCACGCAACATCTCTCGTTTTCCGGGAGGGCCGGGTATTCTTTCTACGGAATATCCGGCCTTTTCCATCATACGTCGCACCGATCCTTTGGCGCAATAGGTAGTGAGGATACCTCCGTCGGCCATGCATTCATGTAAGGTATCAAATATCTTTTGATTCCACATCTCCGGTTGTTTGTCCGGGGCAAAGGCATCAAAATAGACTAAATCGACGGAAGCGGGTAGTGAGCAGCAATTGCTGTCTCCCTTTATTTTATGGAGTACAAAATGTTTTGTTATGCCGACAGGCGTATCCCAAGGCGCTGCGTGTAAAGCGGCGAATAATCCTTTCCTTGTGGGACAAACCTGTTCTTCATAATTCAGTGCATTTATAATTTCGTCAGGTAGCGGGTATAATTCCACTGCATGGTATTCTACAAACGATTTCTTCATTTTTTCGGCTTCCAGCAAGGTAAGCAATACATTCAGGCCAGTTCCGAAACCAATTTCCAAAATACGTATCCTCTCTTTTGTCACTTGATGGAATCCCGCAGTAATAAAGACATAATCCGATTCTTGTATCGCTCCGTTTACGGAATGATAATGCTCGTTTATTTCGGGAACGAATAGCGTAAGGCTACCATCGGCCGTTTGTTGTATTTCCCGGTTGGCAAACATTGGTTTATGAGGATGGAGCGGCCTCATTGTCCAGATAGTTCTTCAGCGGGTTTGTGTACATTTCCAGTATTTTAGTGCGCAGAAAGGCCTCGTCTTTATTGGGGCATACAATTTTGTCGAGTTGTCCTTGCAGATAGGTTTCAAATTGTTTTTTGTCTTTCTGCCCATAGTGACTGCTGAAACGTCCGGTATTGGTCAGCATATCATAAGCCACATAATTGCAGGGATAGAAACGATAATGTTTGTATATTTCCTTATCTATAATAGCGGCAATAAGGGAGTAGAGTTCGTTTTTATCCGTACTTTTTTCCAATTGCGCTAATTGGGGATTAATCGGCGAGCAGATTGTGAAATGTACGCGCCCTTTGTTGTTCAGTATTCCGGTTTCCATATTCAGCAAATCGTCCCGTTTGCTTTTCATGAAGTCGGAATTATCCCGTTTTTGCAGAAATTCCTTTGCTTTGAGGAAGTCACAGGGGTCAAATTCGTAAGAGATGGCCACCGGCACGATGTTCAGTTCCATCAGATTGGATACAATATCTTTGTTTCCTCCCATATTCAGCATTTTCAGGATGCTGCTTTGTGTTTTGTCGTCCGAATCTTTGGCGCGTCCTTCCCGTTGGGCTATCCAGACCGATTCTTTGGTTTCCTTAATGGTATGATGAATATAGGCCGAGAGCAGGACGCTGGCCTCCAGTTGTTGCCGCCCGGACACGCCTCGTTTGACGATAAAACTGTTGTTCAGTCTCACCAATTTTTCTATCCACGGGCTGATAAGCAAATTGTCGCCGATGGCCACTTGCGTCATTCCATATCCCACATCATACAGCATAACGTTCAGGAATGCCGCATCCAATACAATATCCCGGTGATTGGAAATAAATGTACACGGGATGTGTCCTTCCGGCAAGCGGCTTCTTCCGGATACCGTAAGCGAAAAGGTGGTATTCTTCGCAACCATCATTACTACGTCGTAAGCCAACACGGCTTTAAACTCTTCTTTGGTACGGAATGTTCGCATACGTTGCGAAAATTCCTCCCATTCCAGATCGGGTTTGATATAACGAAAAGCTCGTTCGAAATCTTTACTGGCAATGAGTTCTTCGATTGCCTCCTTTACTTCGTCGTTCGTTAACGGACGGATATCGTCGAATTTAGTAACACTTTCTTCTTCCATGATTTTTTAAGTTCGTTCTCAATAATATCGGTCATAACATGCTTTATGTCCATTCCGGCAGCGCGTACCTGTTGTGGTATAAAACTGGCGCTTGTCATGCCGGGTACTGTATTTATCTCAAGTAAAACCGGTTCTCCATCCGTTGGAATGATGTAGTCCACTCTGATGAGTCCTCCGGCTCCCAGTATATCGTATATTCTCGATGTGGTGCGTTGTACCTTTTCCGTCCATTCCGCCGATATGCGGGCGGGGGTAATTTCGTCGGATTGTCCGTTGTATTTCGCATCGAAATCGAAAAATTCATTTTTTGTTACAACTTCCGTAAGGGGAAAAACAACCTCTTTTCCTTCCACTTTATAGCATCCGCAGGTTAGTTCCGTACCGGTAATGCAACGTTCTATCAGCACTTCTTCTCCCTCGTTGAAGGCTTTTGCGATGGCCGGTTGCAATTGTTCCGGTGCTTTTACTTTCGTAACGCCAAAACTACTGCCGCCGTCGTTTGGCTTTACAAATACGGGAAGCCCCAGATGGTCGATTATGTGGGCATCCGCCGTATGTTCAGCTTTCCGCAAACGGATGGAATCCGCTACGCGCACATCGAAGCTACGAAGGTATGTATTACAGGCAAATTTATTAAATGTAAGTGCGCTCACCAGCGGATTGCAGGAGGAATAAGGCATCCCGATCAGTTCAAAATATCCTTGCAAGAGTCCGTTTTCGCCCGGTGTTCCGTGGATGGTGATGTAGGCAAAATCAAACTGTTTGCGGATTCCTTCTTCGCGAAAGCTGAAATCATTCTTATCTATCGCCGCCTGTTCTCCTTCGGAAAGGATTACATACCATTCGGCTCGTTTTACGATAGCGATGTATAAATCATACTTTTCTTTATCGAGGAAAGAGTAAATTCCCTGAGCGCTTTTCAGGGAGACGACTATTTCGGAAGAATCTCCTCCGGCTACGATGGCTATATTTTTTTTCATGTTTATGATTCTTTCGTGTTTGAGTAAGTTCGCCATTTGTTTATCAATTGTTCCATATCGGGAGGACATGGGGCGTCGAAAAACATTTCCTGCTTTGTAGCAGGATGGACAAAACCCAGGGTTTTGGCATGTAATGCTTGCCGGGGGCATACGGAAAAACAATTTTGCACAAATTGCTTGTACTTTGCGATGTTACTGCCTCTCAGTATTTCGTTTCCTCCATAGCGTTCGTCGTTGAACAAAGGATGTCCGACGTATTTCATGTGCACCCGTATCTGGTGCGTACGTCCTGTTTCCAGCCTACATTCCGTAAGGGTAACATAGCCCAGTCGTTCCAACGTCTTGTAATGAGTTACGGCCGGTTTACCCTGGTCTCCTTCGGGGAATACTTTCATTTGCAGGCGGTCTCGCGGGTCTCGTCCGATATGTCCTTCTATACGGCCTTCGTCTTCCCGGATGATTCCCCATACCAATGCCTGATAGGCCCGTTTGCTGGTTTTATTAAAAAACTGCATACCGAGATGGGCCTTTGTTTCGGGCGTTTTGGCTATGACTAATAATCCGGAAGTTTCTTTATCTATCCGGTGAACTAATCCCAGCCGAGGGTCGGAAGGGTCGTAGGAAGGGTCGTCTTTCAGATAATAAGCCAGCGCATTGACCAAGGTTCCCGTATAATTCCCGTGTCCGGGATGCACAACCAATCCGGCCGGCTTATTTACAACCAGCAATTCGGTGTCTTCGTATACAATATTTAAAGGAATATTTTCGGGAATGATTTCCATCTCCCTGCGAGGACGTGTCATAACCACGGAAACGACATCCAATGGTTTTACACGGTAATTACTTTTTACCGCTACATTATTCACCAGAATGCAGCCGGCTTCGGCAGCTAATTGGACGCGGTTGCGCGTGGCTCCGGCCGGAAGACGGTCTACCAGAAATTTATCCACACGCAGTAAGGATTGGCCTTTATCGGCCGTGAAGCGGAAATGTTCGTAAAATTCATCGTCCGCCTGTTCGTTGTCCCAATCATCCGAATAGTTATCCATACGTTCAAAACCAGGTTTCTGCGTCGCTGTTTAAAGGATTGTCCGAGTCGAGTAACAGAGAATCTTCTTCCGTTCTATCCATTGTTCCATTGCTCACCTTCAGGATCAAAGGCGCCGTTAATTGTATCATTTCTCCTCCTTCCAAAAGACGTCCCCGCAGTTCAATGCCTACGGCTAAGTCTTTATACATACCATATACATATTCTATTTCAACAGATTCGAATCCACGGGCCTTTAAAGATGCGTATGCCTGACGGAAAGATAAATCTCTGACGTCGGGAACGGCCCCCATTTGCGAAGAAAGTGCATTTACGGTGATAAAAACAATACGCCCTTCCTTCACCTTCGAACCAACCGATGGTACAATCTCTACAATGGCGCCGGGTTTCACATCCTTAGAAAATACAGAATCGACAATGTTGTACCGCAAACCATTCTTTTGTAGAATCTGAGACGCTTCTTCTATTCGGAGACCTTTCATATCGGGCACTATCACCGCTTTATTATGAAGGGTATAGGCATCAAGCCATTTCAGCGTTCCGTATATAACGAGGCACGAAACAAACATGGCCAACAGCAAATGTATAACGAACGGGTGTTTCCCCCATTTTATCAAAAAGTCTTTCATTTACCTATGTGTTTTTAAGCGGTTCAAAAGTAGGAAAAAAACATCAGATGGACACCATGTGTATAACAAACCGGGGGTTCTTTTATTCGACACGCTGATAAATCGCAAATTTTTATCTAAGTTTGGCGCAAAATAAGATTAGGATTAATCAGGCATGGAAAAACTTACTTTCGTTAAAGTAGGAGGAAAGATTGTAGAAGAAGAGGTTACGCTCCGGATTTTACTACACGATTTTGCGGCTATACCAGGGTATAAAGTATTGGTACATGGAGGCGGACGTTCGGCTACCCGACTGGCGAATCGCTTAGGGGTGGAAAGCAAGATGGTGGATGGACGAAGGATTACGGACGAGGAAACGCTGCGAATCATTACCATGGTTTACGGCGGATGGGTAAACAAACAGATTGTTGCCGGCTTGCAGGCTTCGGGTGTGAATGCCTTGGGATTGACGGGCGCCGATATGAACCTGATACGTTCGGACAAACGTCCGGTGGGTGAGATAGACTACGGCTGGGTGGGCGACGTGAAAGAGGTAAATGCCGGGCTGTTGGTTTCGTTTATCCGCCGGGATATGGTTCCCGTACTGGCGCCGGTTACACACGACAAACAAGGACATCTGCTCAATACCAATGCGGATACCATTGCCGGTAAGGTAGCCGGGGCATTGGCCGGATATTTTGATGTGACATTGATTTACTGCTTCGAAAAGAAAGGAGTATTGCTGGATGCAAACAACGACAACAGCGTTATCGCCCGGTTAGACCGCTCCACGTTCGGACAATACGTAACACAAGGCATCATACAAGAGGGCATGATACCCAAGCTGGATAATGCATTCGAAGCCCTTGAGGCCGGAGTTAAACAGGTAATCATCACCCAGGCTTCCGACATCCGCCGGAAAACGGGCACACACATAGTTCTGTAAAATGAGTAATGAAAAGATAAAAGGTCATATCCTTATTTTCTTGGCAAATATTCTGTTTGCCGTTAATATTTCGATTTCCAAATTTCTCATACCCTCTCATCTTACGCCCGAAGCGCTGACGCTTCTGCGTGTATTGTTTGGTTGCATTATGTTCTGGATTACGTCTTTGTTTGTTACGTACGAGAAAGTGCCGTTGAAGGACTTAGGGATGCTTTTCCTTTGTGCTTTATGCGGAATTACACTCAACCAAAGTCTGTTTATGTCCGGCTTGAACCTCACTTCACCCATTGATGCGTCCATTATCGCTACGGCCGGCCCTATCTACGTTATGCTGCTGGCGGCTCTTATTTTGAAGGAACCCATTACCGGTCAGAAAATAATCGGTGTATTGCTGGGGGTAGCCGGCGCGGTGATGCTGATTCTTTCCACCGGAGCGTCCGGCCATCAGAGCAGCGGATTGGCCGGCAATCTGCGGATTGTGGCCAGCAACCTCCTTTATTCCATTTATGTAGTGCTGTCCAGACCGCTGAGCCGGCGTTATTCCGCCGTAACGATTATGAAATGGATGTTTCTTTTTTCTGCTCTCATCCTGTTTCCCCTGATGTACCGGCAGGTAGCGGATGCGCCGGCTTTTCATCGGGAAGCGCTGGACTGGACGGAACTGGGAGCCATTTTCTACGTCCTGATGTTTGCCACCTTCATTCCCTATTTATTGATACCGATGTCGTTGAAACGCCTGCGTCCTACCACAGTGAGTATGTACAATTACATTCAGCCGATTATTGCTTCTTTGCTTGCCATCCTGATGGGTCAGGATTCCTTTAGTGTGGACAAGCTCTTGTCGGCAGCCCTCGTTTTTGTTGGCGTTTACCTGGTAACCCAAAGTAAAAGCAGAGAAGAC
>JAISZY010000015.1 GCA_031284375.1 Tannerellaceae bacterium
GGCGGCGAAAACGCACCATACCTTTGGGTGAAGACCCCGAAAGGAACAGGCTCATGGCGCTTCTTTGAACAAATGCTGTATGAAGCCCACGTAGTAGGAACGCCCGGTGTCGGCTTCGGCCCCAGCGGAGAAGGATATATCCGGCTCACGGCTTTCGGAGAACATGATGATTGCGTGGAAGCCATGAAAAGAATAAAGACCTGGCTGGCCTGAAGCAGCCGCCGGGTATCAAAAAAGAACTTAAATACAACCTCAGGACTTAAAAGACTGATCATGATCAATATAAATAGCGGTAAGCTGCCGCTCTAATATTAATTAATTAAAAGGTAAAAAGATTATGAAAACAAGGATGAACATGAATTTAAGTGCGTGGGCCATAAGCCTACTGGTTGTATTGGGTTCTTCTGCCGTAAAGGCGCAGGAAAACGTAGAGGTTTCAATAGGTGCGGACGTCGTCAGCGGATACATCTGGCGTGGCATAGATTTGGGAGGGGCAAGTATCCAGCCCTCCATATCAGTAGTCAAAAGCGGATTCTCGCTGACGGCATGGGGATCGGTAGGTATCGACAGCAGCGATACCAAAGAGTTTGACCTGACATTGGGCTACGGCGCCGGGGGATTCAGTGTTGCAGTGACCGACTATTGGTTTAACAGCGCTCCCCGCTATTTCGATTACCGGGCGCACGGGGCGCACGTTTTCGAAGCGACACTGGGATATGATTTCGGACCGGTCGCCCTTAGCTGGAACACAAACGTTGCGGGTTACGACTACTACAAGACAAACGGGAAAAGAGCTTATTCTTCTTATGTGGAAGCCGTAGTCCCGTTCAAGCTCGGCGGTCTCGATTTTTCCGCGGAAATAGGTGCGACACCTTGGGAAGGCGCTTACTCGGACGCTTTGAACGTAACAAACATTGGGTTGGGCGTATCCAAGGAGATAAAAGTCACAGACTCGTTTACCCTGCCGGCATTCGCGAAAGTAACGGCCAATCCATTCGAAGACAAAGCATACTTCGTATTTGGTCTGACATTCTAAAACACAGGTATTTATGAAAAAGATTGAAGCAATTATCAGGAAAACAAAGTTCGAAGACGTGAAAGAAGCGCTTCTCGAAGCTGACATTGAATGGTTCTCTTACTACGATGTAAGAGGTATTGGAAAATCAAGACAAGGACGTATCTATCGTGGCGTGGTATATGACACCAGCACCATCGAAAGAATCCTGATCTCCATTGTAGTACGCGATAAAAATACGGAGAAAACCGTGGAAGCGATTATCAAAGCGGCACAGACCGGCGAGATCGGTGATGGACGTATATTCGTTATCCCCATCGCGGATGCCATACGCATCCGTACCGGCGAGCACGGTGATATCGCCTTATACAATGCCGAACAAGAAAAATAAAATTCAGGATCCGGAAGCACAAACTTCTTAACTACTAAAATATACATTATGGATACATATAAGAAACATAGTCCGAAAAGACTATGGATAGCAATAGCTATGTTCGTTTCATTCACTTTTGCCACTGTTGCCATAGCGCAAGATTCAGTGGCTGTGGACAGCGCCGTAACGGAAGAAATTGTTACGGAAACCATTACAGCAACAGAAACTGTGGAAGCCCCCGATACGGTTGGCGACCTTGTACTCGGATTAAACACCGTGTGGATGCTATTGGCCGCCATGTTGGTATTCTTTATGCAAGCGGGATTCGCGTTGGTGGAAGCCGGTTTTACGCGTGTAAAAAGCTCCGCCAATATTCTGATGAAGAATCTGATGGATTTCAGCCTCGGCTCATTGCTTTATTGGTTTATTGGTTTCGGTCTGATGTTTGGTGCAGGCGGTTTTGTCGGGACACCACATTTCTTTAATCTCTCCTTTTTTGGATCGGATCTCCCTGTCGAAGGTTTTCTGGTCTTCCAAACCGTATTCTGCGCTACTGCGGCAACGATTGTATCGGGAGCTATGGCTGAACGTACCAAGTTTTCCATGTACCTGGTCTATACCATCTTCATCAGTGTATTGATCTACCCTGTTTCCGGTCACTGGACTTGGGGAGGGGGTTGGCTGATGAACGGCGAAGCAGGCAGCTTTATGATGAACTGGTTTGGAACCACATTCCATGACTTTGCCGGATCGACCATTGTACACTCCGTTGGAGGATGGATCGCACTGGTCGGCGCAGCAATCCTTGGCCCGCGCATCGGCAAATACGGGAAAGACGGAAAATCCAGGGCGATACCGGGACACAACTTGGTGTTTGCCTGCCTTGGCGTATTTATCCTTTGGTTCGGCTGGTTCGGATTCAATCCGGGTTCGCAGTTGGCTGCCGCCGGCGAAGCAGATCGTTTTGCTATCTCCCACGTATTTCTGACCACCAATCTCTCGGCCTGCGCCGGTGGATTCTTCGCGCTGGTTATGAGCTGGCTCTGCTATGGCAAACCATCTCTTTCCCTCACCTTGAACGGCGTGTTGGCCGGTTTGGTTGGTATCACAGCCGGTTGTGACGTGGTCTCTCCGGTTGGAGCGATTATCATTGGCGCCGCATCGGGTATCGTTATGATCCTGGCAGTGGATTTCATTGATAAAGTATTGAAGATCGACGATCCTGTAGGCGCTGCCGCCGTACACGGCGTATGCGGTTTCCTGGGAACGGTGATGACCGGATTACTGGCCACGGAGGACGGACTATTCTATGGTGGCGGCGCGGGCTTGCTTGGCGCACAAACATTCGGCGCATTGGTGATCGGCGCATGGGCGGCCGGTATGGGATTCATCATCTTCAAAGTATTGGATAAGGTTTACGGCCTGCGCGTATCTCCACGTATCGAAGAAGAAGGACTCGATATTTACGAGCACGGTGAATCGGCCTATAATTAATTGACGATTGGACAATTTATGATTTACGATTGAAATCACTCTTTCTTGTGTTATTCACTCGTCTATCGCAAAGTAAAGAGAAGGATTCATTGTAAATCGTAAGACTAAAACCAACCGCAAGAGGATATTATAGGAGAAAAACGGATATAAAACAACAAAAGAATGAAGTGATTTTAATCGTAAATTGTAGATTGTTTAATTGTAAATAGATTTGTTATGTCAAAATTAAGATTCAGAGTAGTAGAGACAGCTTTCAAGAAGAAAGCGATTGAAGTGCCGGCTCCGGAAGAACGCCCGTCGGAGTATTTCGCCAAGTACGTATTCAACCGGTCCAAAATGTTCAAATACCTTCCGAGCAAGGTATATGAAAAGTTGATTGACGTTATCGACAATGGTTCTACGTTAGATCGCAGTATTGCCGGCGATGTAGCTGCCGGTATGAAAAAGTGGGCGATGGAAATGGGAGCTACCCACTACACGCACTGGTTTCATCCGCTGACGGAAGGCACGGCCGAAAAGCATGACGCTTTCATTGAACACGACGGCAAAGGTGGAGTATTGGAAGAGTTTTCCGGTAAATTGTTGGTTCAACAGGAACCTGATGCATCCAGCTTTCCCAACGGCGGGATCCGTAATACGTTTGAAGCCAGAGGATATACGGCGTGGGATCCGTCATCACCCGCATTCATTGTAGACGATACGCTCTGCATCCCCACTATCTTTATTTCATACACAGGTGAATCTCTCGACTATAAAGCTCCGTTGTTGAAAGCATTACGTGCAGTAGACAAGGCCGCAGTCAACGTATGCCACTATTTCAACAGCGACGTGAGAAAGGTGTTCTCCTACCTGGGATGGGAACAGGAATATTTCCTTGTAGACGAAGGCCTGTATGCCGCACGTCCCGACCTGCTATTGACCGGACGTACACTGATGGGACATGACAGCGCCAAAAACCAACAGTTGGAAGACCATTATTTCGGCGCCATCCCCACCCGTGTAGCTTCTTTCATGAAAGACCTGGAAATCGAAGCGTTGAAATTGGGTATCCCCGTAAAAACCCGTCACAACGAAGTTGCTCCCAACCAGTTCGAGTTGGCTCCGGTGTTCGAAGAATGTAACCTGGCGGTAGACCATAACATGCTGATCATGGCATTGATGCGCAAGGTTTCGCGTCGTCACGGTTTCCGCGTACTCCTTCACGAAAAACCATTCAAAGGCATAAACGGTTCGGGTAAACATAACAACTGGTCGTTGGGAACAGACACAGGCCTGTTACTCATGGCGCCGGGTAAAACCCAGGAAGATAACCTGCGTTTCATCACTTTCATTGTAAACACACTGATGGCGGTGTACAAACACAACGGACTGCTGAAAGCAAGTATCTCAAGTGCAACAAACGCCCACCGGTTGGGAGCGAACGAAGCGCCTCCCGCAATTATTTCGTCTTTCCTTGGCAAACAACTCTCACAAGTACTGACCTATATCGAAAACAGCAAAAAAGACGAACTGATCAGCCTTGCCGGCAAACAGGGAATGAAACTGGATATTCCGCAAATCCCGGAACTGATGATCGACAACACCGACCGTAACCGCACCTCGCCGTTCGCTTTCACGGGAAACCGTTTTGAATTCCGCGCGGTAGGTTCGGAAGCAAACTGCGCCTCGGCCATGATTGTCCTGAACACAGCCGTTGCCGAACAACTGATCCTGTTCAAAAAAGATGTGGATGCATTGATCGAAAAAGGCGAGCCTAAAGTTGCAGCCATTCTGGAAGTGATCCGCAAATACATCAAGATCTGCAAACCGATCCATTTTGACGGAAACGGTTACAGCGAAGAATGGAAAGCCGAAGCGGCCGACCGGGGATTGGATTGCGAAACAAGCGTACCTTTGATATTCGACAACTACCTGAAGCCGGAAACAATCGCCATGTTCGAAACGGCAGGTATCATGAACAAAAAAGAACTGGAAGCGCGCAACGAGGTGAAATGGGAAACATACACCAAGAAGATCCAGATTGAAGCGCGCGTTCTGGGCGACCTTGCCATGAACCACATCGTACCGGTTGCCACACAATATCAAACCGACCTTATCAACAACGTGTACAAAATGA
Organism: Tannerellaceae bacterium; assembly: GCA_031284375.1. Taxonomy (GTDB): domain Bacteria; phylum Bacteroidota; class Bacteroidia; order Bacteroidales; family Tannerellaceae; genus DFXE01. The sequence goes on from JAISZY010000015.1 coordinate 4,999, forward strand.
AAGATTTGTATCCGAATGATAAGTGGAAGACGCTGTCGGGTAAGAACATGGAGCTTATCGAGGAAATAGCCGACCGTACCACATACATCAAAGAACATGTGGATGCCATGATAGAGGCCCGCAAAGTAGCGAACAAAATTGAAAGCGAACGCGAAAAGGCGATCGCTTACCACGACACGATCGCTCCGATGCTGGAAGATATCCGCTACCACATCGACAAGCTGGAACTTATTGTCGATAACCAAATGTGGACGTTACCAAAGTACAGGGAATTACTATTTATCAGATAAAATGTGTTATGCTAAAAAATAGGTAGACAATTTTATCTATCTATTTCTTTTGTTGGTTGCTTTAAGTTTGCAAGAGATTACTATAAGTTAGCGGATATGAAGACCGCACTGGAGAAGATCGATGAATGGTATCGTCGCCGGCTTCGGATGGTCATTTGGAAACAGTGGAAACGGATAAAGACCAAGTACTCCAAC
>JAISZY010000130.1 GCA_031284375.1 Tannerellaceae bacterium
GGATTACTAAGGGTTGAGACATGCTGTTCATTCCAAAATAATAAAGTAACGGGATCCCCTCGTTTGTTGTTTCGTAATGATATCGGTCTTTTACTATTCCGCTTGTATCAGCCAGTGAAATCATCTGTATATTAGGCATCAGAAAGATGCTGTCTAAATTGTGGATGTAGTAACCGGTTATACGTCCCACGCCATGATTGCCTTCTCTTGCGAACGACACCTTAAACTCCGGCCTGCGCGTTGCCATATCATAAAAATGAATGTCGTTTGTTTCCGGATTTCGGATTGTAAAATATTCCTTCCCTTCCCCATCCGTATAAAGGGAGTAGGCATACAAGGAGGATTTCATATATTTATCTAACGGAAAAGAAAGTTCCTTATCCGACTTGACTAATTGGTAAGAAGTCACTTTATCGGCCTGCTTGCAGGAAAAGATTGCCGGCAGGAGCAGTATAATTGTAATTGTATTGATTTTCATAGAGTGTGTTATTTAAATGATGAGTATGTTTCAGATAATACATCTCTCTCTCTTGTCATTCTGTAATTATGAATGATTTCATTTTTATTTTTGTCTACATTGTAAGCAAACAAAAATAAAAATAGAAAGTAATCTAAATAAAAATATTCCATAATGACAATTAAAGTTCAGGCTGCGAATCTCGAAAATAAAAACGATTATGCAAAATATTTTCGTAGTTATTTTAGAAAACTGCTAAAATAACCGAATCGCATCATGGCACATGACAGCCCCGTCGAGGATTTTTTTCGGTAAAGTCAGAAGCCACCCGGATTTTGTGCAGGAATATTAGTTGTTCATGTAAATATTCTTATCTTTGTACGCTTTTGCAACCCTGAGATAGCAATTTATTAATACATATAATATATTATGGAAAAGAAAAGAGTGTACACCTTCGGAAACGGCAAAGCCGAAGGGAGAGCGGATATGAAAAATCTGCTCGGAGGAAAAGGCGCTAACCTTGCCGAAATGAATCTGATTGGAGTTCCCGTCCCGCCGGGATTTACCATCACAACGGAAGTTTGTTCCGAATACTACGAACTGGGGAAAGACAAGGTAGTAGAACTCCTGCAGGATGATGTGAAAAAAGCCATCACAAACGTAGAACAACTTATGAACTCCCAATTCGGAGACGTAGCCAATCCCTTGTTGGTTTCCGTGCGTTCCGGCGCCCGCGCTTCCATGCCGGGTATGATGGACACTATCCTGAATCTGGGGCTTAACGATGAAGTAGTAGAAGGACTTGCACGCAAAACAGGCAACGCTCGCTTCGCGTGGGACTCGTACCGCCGCTTTGTGCAAATGTACGGCGACGTGGTGCTGGGCATGAAACCGACCAATAAGGAAGACATCGACCCGTTTGAAGAAATCATTGAAGAAGTGAAGGCGGCAAAAGGCGTAAAGTTGGACAACGAATTGCAGGTAGACGACCTGAAGCAACTCGTAGGCAAATTCAAAGCCGCCGTGAAAGAACGCACCGGCAAAGACTTCCCTACCGATGCCTACGAACAACTCTGGGGCGCTATCTGCGCCGTATTTGATTCGTGGATGAACGAACGCGCCATCCTCTATCGCAAAATGGAAGGTATCCCGGCCGAATGGGGCACAGCCGTAAGCGTACAAGCGATGGTGTTTGGGAATATGGGAAACACATCGGCAACAGGGGTCTGCTTCTCGCGCGATGCCGGTAACGGCGATGATGTCTTCAACGGCGAATATCTGATTAACGCCCAAGGCGAAGACGTAGTGGCCGGTATCCGCACGCCGCAACAAATCACGAAAGCCGGTTCGAAAATATGGGCCGAACGTGCTACGATTTCCGAAGAAGAACGCATCGCCAAATATCCTTCTATGGAAGAAGCCATGCCTGAAATATATAAGGAACTCGATGAGATACAAACCAAACTTGAAAACCATTACGCGATATGCAGGATATGGAATTTACCGTACAAGAAGGTAAACTCTGGTTTCTGCAAACGCGCAACGGAAAACGTACCGGCGCCGCCATGGTGAAAATCGCTGTGGATTTGCTACGTCAGGGAGTAATAGACGAAAAAACGGCCCTTCAGCGTATCGAACCTAATAAGCTGGACGAACTCCTGCACCCCGTATTTGACAAAGCCGCATTGAAGAAAGCCAACGTATTGGTAAAAGGTCTGCCGGCCTCGCCGGGCGCCGCAACCGGACAAATCGTTTTCTTTGCCGATGACGCCGCCGCCTGGTATAAAGGAGGGAAAAAAGTAGTGCTGGTACGTATCGAAACATCGCCCGAAGACCTTGCGGGAATGGCCGCCGCGGAAGGTATTCTGACCGCCCGCGGAGGAATGACCTCGCACGCCGCCGTAGTAGCCAGAGGAATGGGGAAATGTTGCGTCTCCGGCGCCGGCGCCCTGATAATAGATTATAAGAAAAAAACCGTTGAAGTAGATGGTAAAATACTCAAAGAAGGAGACTTTATCTCTATCAACGGAACAACAGGACAAGTATTTGAAGGACAAATACCGACTCAGGATCCGGAACTCACCGGCGATTTTAACGAACTGATGAAATTGGCCGACAAATACACCAAAATGTCCGTCCGTACCAATGCCGACACACCGAAAGATGCTCAGCAAGCACGAACATTCGGAGCCGTAGGCATCGGACTTTGTCGCACGGAACATATGTTTTTTGAAGGTGAAAAAATAAAGGCGATGCGCGAAATGATTCTGGCCGAAAACACGGAAACGCGTAAACTGGCATTAAGCAAACTTCTCCCCTTCCAGCAAGCCGACTTTGAAGGTATTTTCCGTGCAATGGCCGGCTATCCCGTGACGGTTCGCTTGCTCGATCCGCCGCTGCATGAGTTTGTGCCTCACGATTCGAAAGGACAACAGGAACTGGCCGATGCCATGGGCGTAGATGTGCATGTCGTTGTTCAGCGGGTAGAGGCGCTTCACGAATCCAATCCGATGCTCGGACATCGCGGATGCCGTTTGGGAAATACCTATCCCGAAATAACCGAGATGCAAACAAGAGCCATCCTCGGCGCCGCGCTTAAACTCAAGGAAGAAGGCGTTGTTACCTATCCGGAAATCATGGTGCCGCTCACGGGGATACTATACGAATTTTCCGAACAAGAGAAAATCATTCGTTCTACCGCAGCCCAACTCTTTGCAGAAACAGGCAACAGTATCGAATACAAAGTAGGTACGATGATAGAAATACCACGCGCTGCACTGACAGCCAACCGCATAGCTTCGGTTGCCGAGTTCTTCTCGTTCGGCACAAACGACCTTACGCAGATGACCTTCGGATATTCGCGCGACGACATCGCTTCTTTCCTGCCGATTTACCTCGAAAAGAAAATCCTTAAGTTCGACCCCTTCCAGGTATTAGACCAGAACGGCGTAGGGCAATTGGTACGTATGGCTACCGAAAGAGGGCGCACCGTCCGTCCGGACCTCAAATGTGGTATATGCGGCGAACATGGCGGCGAACCTTCTTCGGTGAAGTTCTGCCACCGGGTAGGACTGAATTACGTTTCCTGTTCTCCCTACCGTGTGCCTATCGCACGAGTAGCCGCAGCGCAGGCAGCTATTGAAGAATAAATACCCATTACCCAACTATTAATTATCTATCGCTTTTTCTTTTGTTTTATTACAAGGTGCGTCAATCTTTTCCGGAGAGACGCACCTTCGTTGAATATAAACAGTAGTACCGAATGTCTTCCGCTTCTTATCAATTATCCATTATCCGTTATCCATTGCAGTTCCGTTTTCCGGCCGGAACGTCGCGAGGCGTTTATACCACACGGGATGTATGGTATGTAACGGTTTTTTCGCACGGCAGGTGGGGAGTAGGCGAATGTGCCCCTCTACCCAACCTGAGTTGCGACGCCCTGCCCGACTATGAAAAAACGCTTACCCGGATTTGCCGTGAAATAGAAGAACGTAAATGCCTCGATGTGGAAACGTTGCGCCCCTACCCTTCCATCCTGTTTGGATTGGAAACGGCTTTCCGGCATTTTGAAACCGGTAGTTTTAAACTTTGGAATACGCCCTTCTCGCGTAGCGAGGCCGGCATACCCATCAATGGACTTATCTGGATGGGCGATTATGCCCACATGTTGAAACAAGTGGAAGATAAGATACAAGCAGGCTTCCGTTGCATCAAACTGAAAATAGGAGCTATCGACTTTGAAGAAGAATGGGCTTTGCTGCGCCATATACGCAGACACTTTACGACTGCCGACATCGAATTGCGGGTAGACGCCAACGGGGCTTTTACGCCTGTGGATGCTTTAGATAAACTCAACCGGTTGGCAGAATTGGGTATCCATTCCATCGAACAACCCATCCGGCCCGGACAACAGACCGATATGGCCCGCCTTGTTGCCCAATCGCCCCTGCCCATTGCTTTGGACGAAGAACTCATCGGCCACCATTGCTTAGAAGAAAAACAACGCTTGCTCGACGCCGTCCGCCCACAGTATATCGTCTTGAAACCCTCGCTGCATGGTGGCTTCAGCGGATGCCGCGAATGGATAGAAGAAGCTCGGCGGAGGCATATCGGCTGGTGGATTACATCGGCTCTGGAATCAAATATCGGCCTGAATGCCATTGCCCAGTGGTGTGCAACTCTCCACAATCCCCTACCCCAAGGATTAGGAACAGGCGAACTTTTTACCAACAATATCGCATTACCCCTACAACTCTCCCGGCTCACATCTCCTCCATCTCTTTGGTGGAAAGGGAATCCTTCTTTCCCTTGGGATAACGGGGCCGATGGCGAGGTGGTAACCTCCGGCTCCACCGGTACACCCCGCCGGCTGAAAGTAAAACAAGAACAAATGATAGCAAGCGCCCGTCAGACGTGTTCATTCCTCGAACTACGAGAAGGAGATAAGGCGTTGCTGTGTATGCCCTTGCAGTATATTGGCGCAAAGATGATGGTAGCGCGTACCATCGTGGCAGGACTTGAGCTAACGGTTTGCCCGCCATCCGGACATCCGCTGAAAGAAATAGATACACCCTTCCGTTTTGCGGCAATGCTTCCCCTTCAGGTATATAATTCTTTGCAAACACCCATCGAGCGGGAACGCCTGATGCGCATAGAAATACTGCTTATCGGAGGTAGCGCCATCGACCCGGAGTTGGAAAAAGAAATCCGCAACTTCCCCAACGCCGTATACTCTACCTATGGAATGACCGAAACCCTGTCTCACATCGCCCTGCGCCGGCTGAATGGTGAAGAAGCATCACCCTACTACCGTCCTTTCCCAAGTGTTGAACTTTCTTTATCGGAAGAAAACACATTAATTATATACGCCCCGCTTGTTTGCGACGTTCCGCTTATCACCAACGATATAGCCGAACTCCTCCCTGACGGCTATTTTCGTATTTTGGGGAGGAAAGATAATATCATCAACAGTGGAGGCATCAAACTGCAAACAGAAACATTGGAGGAAAAGCTGCGTCCCCTCATGCCTGTACCTTTCGCCATCAGTTCCGTACCCCACCCGCAACTCGGCGAAGCCGTTGTATTACTAATCGAAAAAGGAAGTTATAACCTCCGCCTACTGCAAGAAGAAATCGCTTCGGCATTGCCTAAATACGAACGCCCCCGGTATATCTGCCCGGTAGAAATTATCCCCCTTGCAGGAAATGGGAAAATAGACCGCCAAGTTTGTAAAAAACTTTGTCTGTCCCAATATAAAAACAGCGATTGCGGCAGATCATAATAATTTTTTTATCGAAAAAGTTCATTATAATTTTTGCGTATTAATATAATGTCTTATATTTGCAGCAGCAAAATAGAACTTTACAAATTAAGTTGTAGTTACGGCGTTCGGGCTTGTGAAAGTCCGAACGCTTTTTGTTTATGGGAAGCTGGGATGGCTGTTCGGAAAGTTTGATTTTTTGCTATCTTTACGCTCGGAAAAAAATGTATCACAACAAAAATCATATTTTCATGAGAAACTTTACCAATGTACATGATGTAGGAAACCTGCAAAAGGCTTTGCAAGAAGCTTTCGAGATAAAGAAAAACCGCTTCGGATTCTCCGAACTCGGCAAAAACAAAACACTATTAATGGTATTCTTCAACTCCAGTCTGCGTACCCGGCTGAGCACGCAAAAAGCAGCCATGAATCTGGGGATGAACACCATTGTGCTGGATGTAAACCAGGGAGCCTGGAAGTTGGAAACCGAACGGGGCGTAGTAATGGACGGCGATAAAAGCGAACATCTGCTGGAAGCCATCCCCGTGATGGGATGTTATTGCGACATCATCGGTGTACGCTCTTTTGCCCGTTTTGAAGACAAGGAAGAAGATTATACGGAAAAGGTGCTGAATCAGTTCATCCAATATTCGGGACGTCCGGTATTCAGTATGGAAGCTGCTACGCGCCATCCGCTGCAAAGCTTTGCCGACCTGATTACCATAGAAGAATATAAAAAAACAGATCGCCCCAAAGTGGTGATGAGTTGGGCGCCTCATCCTAAAGCGCTTCCTCAGGCTGTGCCCAATAGTTTTGCCGAATGGATGAACGCTACCGGTTACGAGTTTGTAATCACCCACCCCGAAGGATACGAATTAGA
>JAISZY010000152.1 GCA_031284375.1 Tannerellaceae bacterium
ATTGGAGCGGTATGTCCCCGGATCCATGTTCACAAACGCGGTTAAGGAATACCGGAAGCCGTTCTTCAATGGCCCGCTTATTCCGACATCTCCCCTCAACAAGCCAAATGAGTTTGTGCTGAAAGACGCCGATCCTTTGAATTTATCGGTTCCACGGTTGGTGTATGTGCTTACCGACACGCCCACGTCACTTGCCAGCAAGGCGGTTTGGGCCACATTGAGCACCTCGAACTTTCCGATGCCTGCATCCTGTCGCCATACGCTGGTAGGCATTTGTCCCATGAAATCGTAGGTCACCGGTAAACCGTTCTCCAGAATCGTTGTCCCGCCCACACTGGCCGGCAAGCCGATATTCACAACGCGCGGGCCATTGTCGGACGAGGCGTTTAGCATAACATTGGCCGTTCCACCCGCTTTGGGGGTGGATACCGCAACGGTATCCGGTTTTGTACTCTGCTTTGTCTTCGCATGTTGTGCGAATCCGTTGGTTACTCCCACTGCAGAGATCAGGCTCAATGTCAGAGCCCGAAAATAAGTTTTCTTTCTCATGATTGTAAAAGTGTTTAAAGGGTTAGTGTTTATTGCCGTACTTCCTTGTACGTGCATCTTTGATTACGCCGCTCCAGTTTAGTCCGAAAGCGAAATCGTAAATATTTCCTTCGGTATCCTGATGACATTCCATATCGAGAGGAACATCTTCCCGTTGCATTTCAACAGCCTGCATATTGGCCGGCATTTGGATAGGTAGCAAGCCCGAGGGTTCGTATTTCCCGGAAATAATATCCATGACCGATTGTACAGAGCCTCCGAAACGGAGGACAATAGCATCCATATCCTTTTCAAATTCATGGAATACCATCGGGTTGAACACGTCGATTACGGCAATCACAGGCTTTTCGCGCATCATCTCACGGGCTCTCAGCAATACGTCCAGGTCGCCCGCATTATTTGTCCGCCCGGTTTTTCCTCTGTACGAACGATTGGTAATGGCCGGATCCGTTACAGGGTCGCCTGCAGCAATACTCTGTTCACGGGCATCCACTGCCGTATATGGATTGTATTGCAGTGAAACGGGTACATATCCGTTTCCTCCGGCCAGACGGTCAGCTACGGAATAGCCTCCGTTTTCACTCTGAGGATTGGTCACAAAGACAAGGGCGAAATCAGCCTCTTCCGGTTTTGAAGTTACGTTGTAGTACTTTCTTATGATATCAAGGTTCACCGGATAATCCAACACAGCTTCGCTCCACTTCCCAAAGAAGTTCTTGCGTACAGGTTGATACGTTTTCGGGATGAAAACAGTCTTTCTATCCTTAACGGGCAAGACCTGCCCCCGGTTTTTAAGCAGGACAGTCGATTTCACCTGCGCTTCGTAACCGGCTAACATAAATTCCGGTTGACCAACGATGGCCGCGCTCTCTTTCGGATCAAGATATGGATTCTCGAACAGTCCGAGACGGAATATGTTTTTCAATAGACGAACAGCCGACTGTTCAAAACGTTTCCGCATATAAGGTTCCCCGAACTCCTTTATCCCCATCTCGTATGCTTCGAGGATCGGGCCTTTTTCGTTATTCCCGCCGAATTGGTCGCATCCGGCCTTGAGAACCATATAGTGCCTTTCGGCGATGCTCATCTCTTCCGTTCCCCAAGGTTTTCCTGCAAAGAAATCGGGTGTTTTACCTTCATTCCCCGTAATAAGCCAATCCGTACAGACAACGCCGTCGTAACCGTATCTTTCACGGAGAAGATCGGTAACGATGTACTTACTGAAACCATTGCCGTAGTTCGTTCCGTCTTTCGCCTGACGATAAGAAATGGTGTAGTAGGGCATCACAGCCGAGGCCATTCCTGTCTCTCCATTGAGTTTGAACGCGCCTTCGGTAAAAGGTTTCAGATGTTCTTCGAAGTTATTTCCGGGATATACGGCAAACTTGCCATACGCCCAGTGAGCATCACGGCCGCCTTCTTCCGGGCCGCCACTCGGCCAGTGTTTTACCATGGCGTTCACGCTCTTATATCCCCAGCCTCCGGCTATTTCGTCTTTTCCGGTGGAGGTTTGGAAACCATCGATATACGCCCGTCCCAGATCGGTTACAAGTCCGGTTCCTTCGCCGAATGTCATTCCGAGACGAAACCAACGGGGTTCGGAAGCCAGATCAATTTGAGGAGACAATGCTGTACTTATACCCAATGCGCGGTATTCGGCGGAAGCGATCTCTCCGAACTGCTTTAACACCTGAGGATCGAATGTTGCAGCCAATCCCAGTTCACGAGGCCAAAGAGACACGAACCCACCTGCTCCTACATTAAATTCGGCATCGCTCGAAGCAGCATGGCGAGGGTCTGAGCTGTTATTGGCCGGTATCCCCCAATCAATACCTTCCAGAAAAGCCTGAACGTTATTATTCCACTTGGCGGCAACCTCGGCGCTTTCTACTGTAGTCATCAAAACATGCCTCAGGTTATCTTCCTTGAGGAATTTTTTTTGTTCATCGGTCAAATCCCAGACTTTCGCGCCGCTCAATGAGAAAGGCTCGCCATTATACGTTCCCGAACTGAAGCCGGATTCGGCCGCAGGTATCGCCTGGTGCACGCTATACAACATCAAACCGGCAATCTGATCGATAGACATTTTCAAAGCCAGGTCTTTTGCCCGTTCGTCTACCGGTAAACGCCAGTCTTCATAATTGTCCAGCTTACTGTCTTTATTCAAGTCTTTGAACTTGAATCCATCTACTGTCAGGATGGAAATTCCCGACTCCGGAGAGTAACCCAACGTTGGGCCTTCTTGGTTCTCTACAAGTACAAAATCCTTTTGTTCCTGTGTTTGGCAAGCCTGTAAAGCGCACATAACGGATACGAATAAAATCAGTTTCATGGTATTAATCTTTATTTAGAATTTGTTTCTGCGTTGATAAGACGCAAATATCGCTTAAATAAATTTTAAAAACCAAATTATTCTGCGTTGTTTTAACTCACTTGTGTTGCA
>JAISZY010000172.1 GCA_031284375.1 Tannerellaceae bacterium
CTCTAAAAACCCCAAAATCAAGGCTTGCGACAGAGGCAAAAGCGGAGTTTACTAAAGTAAATGAGCATTTTGCCGACGGAGCGTAACGCAGAGTTTGGGGTTTTTAGAGGTGCCCATAACTACTATCTGAAAGATAAGGAACGCTTATTGAGTTTTGAAGAACCAACCCGTTTCATTTTTTCACATTCTGCGTTGAAAGAAGGTTGGGATAATCCGAATGTATTTCAAATATGCACGCTCAAGAATCCCGAAGGCGGTAGTGAGATTCGCCGCAGGCAGGAAGTAGGGCGTGGTATGCGTTTGTGTGTGAATCAGGATGGTGTTCGTTTGGATTATGAGATGATAGGCGACCAGGTGCATGAAATAAATAAACTGACAGTTATTGCATCTGAAAGTTATGAGGCTTTTGCGAAAGGATTACAAAGCGAAATTGCTTCTACATTGAAAGAACGCCCACAGAAAGCCGAAGTGGAATTCTTTCTCAGTAAGATGGTGGAGAATGAAAAAGGAGAAAAATATCGCTTGACATCCGATGATGCTAAGAAGATAAACAAACTTCTCTACAAAACAGATATTATTGACGAAGAAGATAAGATAACCGAATAAGGGGAATAAGGGAGAGGATATCGGATAGGTTTGTCTGATTCCGAATAGCCTTTATTTCCAGCAAGTCGATACGACGTTGGAGCACATCTCAATTATTCTGTTATCCTGTTATCCGTTATGTGAGACTCATGCTAACGCTTGCACGAGCCTCATGCTAACGTTAGCACGAGGCTAATGCTAACGCTTGCATGAGGCTAATGCTAACGTTAGTCTTCCCTCGGAGGTTCCGAGGGGGTTTCTTCCGACCCATCGCCCTCATCACCTACTACCGTAAGCGGCGTGGCGTAGTCTATCCTGCGCGGGTCTTTCAGGGGAGTAGCGCCGCCGGCGTATCGCGTAACGATATGGAGCGAATACGTTCCCACCGGAAGCTGCGGCGGCAAGACGGAGATGATTTCCTTGGGATGATTTACGGCTGATGGTGCGGGTTTGTCCCGGCTCCAGGGTTACATTGATTATCTGGTTTCCCGCCACAAATTCTACCGAACCGTCTCCGTCTAAGTCTGCCACAATGGGCGACACGCCAACTCCCGGCAGAGCAACCTTTTTTATTTACGCCCAATGCCAAACAAACGAACCGGCAAATCCTTTCTCCCGATGCGCTGCAAAGACCGGAGAATAGAAGAACGAAATTCGGGCTTGTACCAGAAAAAATACTGCCGTTGCGCCAACTTCTCCTCCTGCGTACGGGCCGTATCTATTTTTTCGAGGCTATAAGGATGATATCCCGTATAATACATTTCGGTAGCAAGCGTCATGGGCGTAGGCGTAAAATCCTGCACCTGCTCCAAATGAAAATGAAGCGCTTTCGTTTCGGCAGCCAATTCGGCCATATCCGCCTCCGTACAACCGGGATGGGCCGAAATAAAATAAGGAACAAGCTGCTGCTGCAATCCGTATTGCTTATTGATGCGTTCGAACATCTTCCGAAACTTCTCAAACAACGCAAACCCCGGTTTGCGCATCAGCTTCAATACCTGCGCCGACGTATGTTCGGGAGCCACCTTCAGTCGCCCGGACACATGGCGGGCAATCAACTCTTCCATATACATACGCGCCGCCCGGTTCAACTTTTCTTCTTTATAATCGTGCAACAGCAAATCGTAGCGGACACCGCTGCCGATAAACGATTTTTTTATCCCCGGCAAGCCATCTATTTCACGGTAAATATCCAACAGAGGCGTATGGTCTGCCATCAGATTCGGACAGATAAGAGGCGATATACAAGAAGGTTTTCGGCACTGGCGACAAAGATTTTCATCCTTCCCTTTCATCCGGTACATATTGGCCGAAGGGCCGCCCAAGTCGCTCAAGTACCCTTTAAAGTCGGGCATAGACAACAGGTTTTTCACCTCCTTCACAATCGAATCCCTGCTGCGCGAAGCAATAAATTTACCCTGATGCGCCGAGATGGTGCAAAAAGCGCAGCCGCCAAAGCAACCTCGATGAATCGTAACCGAATGTTTAATCATCTCGTAAGCCGCAATTTCCTTCCCCTTATACTTGGGATGCGGCAGGCGAGTGTAAGGCAAATCGAACGAAGCATCTATCTGCGCCTCCGTCATAGGCGGGAAAGGCGGGTTTACCACAATCACCTCCCCGCCTACGGGCTGAAGGATACGCGAAGCCTCCTGTTTGTTAGACTCTTCCTCGATATGCCGGAAATTCCGGGCTTGTTTCTTTTTATCTGCCAAACAATCTTCGTGCGAAAAAAGATACAAATCCTCCTTCCAATGCCGCTCCGCCTCCCCTGTCTCTCTGTCGGGAACGGGCGCCGCAGCGAGATAAACCGTTTGCCGTATATTCTTTATTTCTTCGAAAGATTCGCCCGCCTTCAGTCGGCCTACCAACTCCCGAAGCGGCAATTCCCCCATACCATAGATTAATAAATCCGCCCTGCTTTCTACCAAAATACCGGGTTTCAACCTGTCCTGCCAATAATCATAATGCGTAAGGCGGCGCATCGACGCCTCAATCCCGCCCAATACCACGGGAACATCCGGATAAAGTTCCTTCAAGATACGCGTATACACGATACTTGGATAATCCGGCCGCATACCGGGACGCCGGTTCGGCGTATACGCATCATCGCTACGCAAGCGTTTATTGGCCGTATAATGATTCACCATAGAATCCATCGCCCCGGCCGAGACGCCGAAGAACAAGCGAGGACGCCCCAGCTTCTTAAAATCCCTGTAATCTCCCCGCCAATCCGGTTGCGGAACAATAGCCGTACGCATCCCTTCCGCCTCCAGCACACGCCCAATCACCGCCGCTCCGAAAGAAGGATGATCCACGTATGCATCTCCCGAAAAGAGAATCACATCCACCTCATCCCATCCCCGCGCTTCCACTTCCTTTTTTGTAACAGGCAACCAATCTTCCGTTTTCATGCCGGCAAATGTACGCAAAACCCCAAACACGCATACGGATTGCAAATTTTTATCTAAGTTTGCACATACTATTAATTAACGTATAAACTATAAAACATGGAAAACTCGCGTCGTTCTTTTATCAAAAAAGTAACCGTAGCCGGCATTGGAACAGCCGGTATCGCATTAAACAGTACATTATCTGCTTCCGAAGATACAAAGACTTCGGAACCTCAAACCAAGAAACCCGCCGGCAAGGACGATGGCAAACTCCGGTTCGGATTTATCGGCACCGGCTCCCGATGCAGGGAACATATTAATAATGTAATCGCTATCCCCGGCAATAAAATCGTGGCCATTTGCGACATCAAGCAAAGCGCATTGGACAATACCCTCAAGCACATTGCCCGATTCAACGTTGCCGCACCGAAAACCTACACCGGTAGCGAACGGGCTTTCGAACAGATGCTGAACAATGAGGATTTCGACTGTGTAATCATCGCAAGCCCCTGGGAATGGCATGTCCCCATGTCGGTAGCAGCCATGAAAGCCGGCGTACCTTACGTAGGAGTAGAAGTATCGGCCGCCAATACGGTGGAAGAATGTTGGGATTTGGTCAACGTATCCGAAGCTACCGGAAACCAACTGAATATTATGGAAAATGTATGTTACCGCCGAGACTGTATGGCTGCCCTCACGATGGTGCGCCAAGGATTGTTCGGCGAATTACTGCACGGCGGATGCGGATACCAGCACGATTTGCGGGATGTGAAATTCAACGACGGAGTGAATTACAACTACAAAAAAGGAGGCGAATTACGTATGGGGCCTACCGCTTTTTCCGAAGCTCAATGGCGTACGCAACACTCCGTTACCCGAAACGGTGACATTTATCCCACGCATGGTATCGGGCCGGTGGCCAACTGTATGGATATAAACCATGGAAATCGTTTCCTTTCCCTCTCGGCCATGGCCACACAGTCGCGCGGTCTGCATAAATTTATTGTAGATAATGGAGGCGAACGCCATCCGTTGGCAAAGCTGCGTTTCAACCTGGGCGATATCGTTACTTCCATGATTAAGTGCGCCAATGGACAGACCATTATCGTTACGCACGACACCAATTCGCCCCGTCCCTATTCCTTAGGTTTCCGCATACAAGGCACCGAAGGTTTGTGGATGAACGACGGCGAACATGTATACGTGCAAGAACAATCGAACCCTCACCGTTGGGACAGTTCGGAAGAATGGTTTAAAAAGTACGACCACAAACTTTGGAGTACCTTAGACGCTGCCGCCCGGGAAGCCGGTCATGGAGGGATGGATTATATTATGATGTACGATTTTATCGACGCGATACGGAACAAGAAGCGGGCGCCGATGGATTGTTACGATGCGGCGGCATGGAGCGCCATCTCCGGATTGTCCGAAATGTCGATTGCCCGTGGAGGCGCTGTGGTGGATTTCCCCGACTTTACCCGCGGCCAGTGGATTAATCGCCAACCCACATTCGCTCTTTAACCTTACGGCCGAATGATTTGAACGGGATTATGCGAACAGGAACAAACTAAAGCCCATGATAGCCATGCCGCTCACCAATCCGGCGATAGAGAGATGATGTTCTCCGTATTTTTCGGCAGAAGGCAATAGTTCGTCCAATGAAATGAAAACCATAATCCCGGCCACGGCCGCCAGAATCGTTCCATTGATGGAAGATGTCCAAAACGGCATCAGGAAGAAATAAGCAATCAAGGCGCCTACCGGTTCCGCCAGTCCGGACAGGAAGGAATAAGCAAACGCTTTCTTCTTATTCCCTGTGGCATGGTAGATGGGTACGGATACCGCAATCCCTTCCGGGATATTATGGATAGCAATCGCAAGGGTGATAGAGATGGCAACATTGAGGCTTCCCAATGCCGATGTAAACGTGGCAATCCCTTCCGGAAAATTGTGGATGGCAATGGAAAGAGCAACCACAAAACCGACGCGATGCAAGGGGTCTTTTTTGTTCATCTCTTCCACCCCGTGTATCTCGTGCGGATTGCCGGATTCGGGAACAAGGAAGTCGATAAGCGTAATCAAGGCAATACCTCCCAGAAAGGCAAGGAGCAGGTATAAAATCCCCATCCGGTCGCCAAATACGGAAATGAGTTCTTCTTTGGCCGTGGGAAGCAACTCCATAAAAGAAATGTAAATCATTACGCCGGCTGATAAACCCAGAGAAAAACATAGGAATTTTTTATTCGTCCGATTGGCAACAAATGCAATCAGGCTTCCGATACCGGTAGAAAGTCCGGCAAGGAGCGTAAGTATAAAGGCAGTGATTATGTTTGAAGTTTCCATCTATGATATAGTGTCCATCTGTTTGATATGAATCAAAGGTACAAACAAAAATAAAAAAAACACAATTCTCGGATTATGGATGACATTTTTTACATAAAACTATAATCGACATCTTAAAAGCTATGCTACCTTTGCGTGTGCTTACTAATTTTACGTAACATATTTACATCTTTTATATGAAACCAACAGATTTGAAAGGACGAGTAGATAATAAACATCTGCTGTCCGACTTTACAATTGAATTTCACTTGAAACAAGAGAAAAAAGATAAAACCGTTCAAATAAAAGAACGGCATTTAAATCACATCTTGTTTTTATTGGAAGGTGAGATAAATATTTCTTACCATGAGTTCCGCAATCATTTTTGCAGCGCGGGGGATATGATTTTTATTCCCCAGGATTCCATCGCCGTAGCCGAGGCGTATACGGACATCAAGTACCTTTTGCTGAATTTTAATAACCAGATTATCTTGCATGAAGATCTGGATTGGAATGAACTGAAGGATTATGGCGGCGATCGGGATGTGTTCCATAAATTGGATATACGCCCTCCCGTGCAGGATGTGATTGACAGTATTTCTTATTATCTGAAAAATAAAATCGCATGTCCCCATTTAGACGAAGTGAAGGAAAAAGAACTCTTCCTGATGCTTAAGGTTTTCTATTCGAAGCAAGAAGTAGCCCGCTTCCTGAAACCTTTGCTCAAACAGGATATGGACTTCAAAGCATACGTGATTAAACATTACATCAGTGCGAAGAATGTAGAAGAATTGGCCAAACTCTGCGATTTGTCCGTCCGTTCGTTCACCCGGAAGTTTAAATCGCATTTCGACGATTCTCCTTACCGATGGATTTTACGACAAAAAGCAAATCAGATAAAGATGCTCTTGGCCGATAAGAAAATTACGATGCAGGCCATTATTAAAGAATACGGCTTCAGTTCGCCGGCGCACTTTACCACCTATTGCAAAAAACAGTTTGGAGTAACTCCTTCCACGTACAGAAATACGCTGAACGGAAAACATGATTTACCTGTTTCTGATGGAGGACATATAGATGCCGATAACGCACAACACGAAACAGATCACGAAGACAATACGCATACTTGACAAAAATAAGGCATGTGCGTCCGACGCCAGACGCACATGCCCCCCTTGCAAGGAGATGGCCATGAGGGCTATCCCCATGCTGAAGGCTTGTCCCGTCAAACGCATCGTACCCGTTGTTGCCGACGCCATGCTGTAATCCGATTTATCTACCGAACTCATGATGATATGCGTATTCGGCGATGAAAACATCCCAAATCCTAAACCCAATAAGACCAGCAGGAGAATGAGTATATAAAGGCCGGTCGTTTCGGTGATAAAACACAATCCCATCAAACCTAAAGCAATAATCGCCATACCCGATGTGGCCAATCCCGTAGAAGATACCTTATCCGACAACCGCCCGGACAGGAACGAAACAACAGCCATCACAACAGATTGAGAAATCAGGATAAGCCCCGCGTCGCGGGGAGACATCCCGCGAACATCCTGCAAATACAGACTCAGCATAAAAGAAACGGCAAACGTTGCCGAATAATTAATCAGCGCAGAGAGAGAGGATAGTCTGAATACCCGGTTCGACAGAAAAACACGCATATTGAACACCGGACAGGCGTGCGATTGTTCGTATCGGCCAAAGCCGTAGAGAACAATCGCTCCTGTTCCGACTAATACAAAACTATCTGCCGAAGGCAACCGGGAAAAACCGTAGATGAGTACAAACAATCCCACGGTGTAAAGCGCCGTTCCCTTTACGTCGAAAGTGGTCTTCGTTTCTTCTTTCCATTCTTCCTTAAGAAAGAAGACAGCGCCGGCAATAACAAGCAGTCCCACGCCGCCGGAAAAGAAAAAGAGGCTCTGCCAATTCAGGTATTGCGTAAGCAAACCGCCCAGTAACGGGCCGGCGGCAAGCGACGAATATACAACGGCCGTATTTATCCCGAAAGCTTTTCCCCGCTCCTGCGGAGGAACAGACGAAGTAAGAATGGCCATACCGGTACCAAACATCATCGCACTCCCGATGCCTGCCAGAAAACGATACGCGATTAATTCAATTCCCGAACCGGCCACTCCACTCAGAAAAGAAAAAAGGGTAAAGAGGATAACTCCCCAGATAAATACTTTCCGACGTCCAATCATATCGGACACTCTGGCGCAGGGAATCTGAAAGATGGCCGTCGATAACATATAGGCCGTAGGTATCCATCCCAACATAAGCGTATCGAGCGATAAGGACTTCCGGATGTAGGGCAAGGACAAGGTGAGGGCCGAACTCATAAACGGTACCAGAGAAGAAGACAGGCAGATGATAAACAAAACCTGTTTCTTCATTGCTTCGCAATCAGGGTAACAAAACCGGCAGGCGGAAGTTCGACAGACAAACTTCCGTCTGCCGTTTTTACGTAGCGGATTTCCTGCATACCGGCCAACTGGGTCGTGGCATAGACCTTTACGTCCTCACATTCGGGCAATCCTTTTATGAGGGCTGTCCGTCCGGCGCCGTTGTTCACTACATGCAGGGCGTATTCGCCGCGGGAGAGATTGCCGAAGGCGGCGCAATTCACGTCCTCCCTGTTGCAGGTAAACGGAAGGGCAAAGGCGTTTTCGGGCGTAGACGCCAATTGCTTCAGATTCCAAAAACGTTGCGTGGGACGCAGCGGGCCGTCCGAGGCATAGATGCCGGCGCCCCAGAGCAGGGAGTAATCGGAAGTTAATTGCCATTGCAGGATGCTGAGCGGCTGACAAATCGCGGCAATGCGGAGGTAAAGATTTATCTCGTATAGCGCAAACGTGGGCTCGAGCAATATCTGCGGATAACGCCAAGCGGCGGCGTCGGTACTTCCTTCGCCCACCAAGAGGGGTACGTGGAGCCGGCGTGCGGCGTCGGCCCATTTGTGCAGGGTCTCGTCGTCGCAGCCGCGCCAGGAGTGGAAAGATACGGCGGCAATGTACGGATACGTTTCGGCATCTTGCATGGCGGGGAGGATAAAATCGAACGTGGTAGCGTCGGAGTTATCGCCCAGCAAGACCTTCGTGGCCAATCCGCGCGAGGCCATATAGGCGCCCAATTCTTTGATAAAGACGGCATGTTCCTGAGGCGTGTGGAGGACGTTGATGCCGATGTCGGATTCGTTGAACGAAAAGGCGTATGCTTCCACGCCGTATTCTTGCTTGAGGTAGACTAAATAGTCGGCGAGCGATTGGTATATTTTCTGATTTTTGGACGCATCGAGCCGCAGAGCCGCTACGCCTCCGCCGCGAAAAGCGCGCGGATTGCCGGCCACAGCCCAATCGGGGGGAAACCAGGCGCTGACGATAACCGGCATTCCCTGCGCCGCCAAGCGTTGCGCCATTTGCAGGGAGGACTTCACCCGTTCGTTCAGCTTTCCGGCGCGGGCGTCGGCTATCGGCGAAGCGTTTTCTTCCGGTTGCCAGATACCCCAGGGGAGTTCCACTCGGCCGAAGGCTACGCGCATATTGTCGAGGCAGTAGGCGATGACTTGCGGATCGTTTGCCGGATTTTGCAGACGGAAATTACCGCCCAATCCTGCAAACAAATGCCCCGGCGTATGCTTGTCTACCGCTATTTCTACGGGCGCCTTGTCTATATCGCCCGTAGCGGCGATGGTGAAACGGAGGTTGCTCTTTTGTCCCTTTTTCAGCTTTCCGCCCAGCAGTTGCACGTACAGCGTGGTGGCGCTGCCGGGTTCTTTCTTCAGAAAAGCGGCAACGTTGGAGGCGAAATCGAAGGTGATTTGCCGTCCGGGCGCCGTCACGACCACCTTCCGGCGGTTTACGATTTGCGCCGTTCCGGCTGCGTAGGGTTTCTCCGGAAATGCGAAGCAGTAGTAAACGCCTTCCACATCGCGGGTTGTATCGGACTGACAGGCGAGGGATACGGCGGCAACGCCTTTGCTTTTATCTTCTACCGATTGCTCAAAGCGTATGCCTTTTACGGAGCTTTGCACGGTTTGTATCTGTCCTTCGCGGCCAAAGCGGGTGGGTTGCCGTTCTCGCCCGGTAAAGTCCATCGACGTCCAGCCGTTTTCTACTACGCGGAAGGAGGATTCAAATTCCATCAACTGACCTTCCACACGGATACCCGTCAGGTTTCCCCAGGCCATCACTTCCGTCTGAGCCGAAATTGTTTCGGACAGGAAGACGGAACATAAAAAGAATACATAGATTATATGTATGTTGCGCGTTCTTATTTTCATTAATTGATTCATTGATTTGTGGATTAACGGATTTATTTTTAAATATTTCTTGGTTGACGTGTCGTTCATGGTCCGGATTTTTTTCTAAGCCTTGGTTGACGTGTCAATCATGAAATATCTAAAAAAATATTTTACGATTGACATGTCAATCAAGGTCCAGATTTTTTTCTAAGCGATGATTGACGTGTTAATCGCGAAATATTTTTAAAAATATTCCTCCATTATAAATTTTTGTTATTTAGAAAAAAAAATATTTCATGATTGACATGTCAATGAAGGTCCGGATTTTTTTCTGAGCCTTGATTGACGTGTTGATCATGAAATATCTCAAAAAATATATCTCCATTGTGAATAACTTTAACATTTCGCTTATACGAGCGAGCTTCTCGCTTCTTTATCCGGGTCGTTTTTCACTTCGCACACGTCGTTGAGAATCATGGTTTCGCCATTCTCTACCGTAAATTGCGGCCAGGACGGTAGTTCGCCGCCGTTCGGATTTCCGTTTCGGGCAAAAGCAATCAAGGCGTCGGCCATTTTTTTCGATAACTGTCGCGGACGCGCTCCGCCTCCGCTGTGCGTAATCATCAAATCGGTATTGAGGAACCAGAAGCTGATATCCAAACAGTGGAACGCCCGCATCCGTCCGTCAAACAGGGGCGGACACCAGCCGAACCAGGCCATCCATACCGGCGAGGTCTGTTTGGTCTTGGCCGTGGCCGCATTCGTAACCGCCAGACGGTTGGAGTTGATAAGCGCCAGGATTTCCACCGGTTTGGCGTCGGGAAAGTTTTTCGCATACGCCTGCACGATGGCTTCCGCCTTGTCCGGATACCGCTGGGCGATACGTTCGGTCACTTCGGGGAGGGTGATGTTTTCTACCGCGGCATCCGTCCGGCTGGGCGATTGCTCGTGGAAGGTGGTGCAAAAGAGCATCGGTATGTCCGGCGAATCCGGCAGAGGGGATTCGAAGAACGTTCCTTCGGGCAGATACACGCCGTCGGCCACGGGGCCGAAGCCTCCGCGACGCATCCCGCTGTCGCCCTGTTCTTCGCGCATCTTCTGTGCCGAGCGGTTGGCCAGCGCGAGATAGTCTTGCCAGGGAAGTTCCTGGAGTTTATCGGCGGCGGCGGGGGTAAGCCCGGCTTCTTTCAGAATATATTCGCCCAACTTCTTTGCGTAATCTTTGTTGTTTCCCGTAATGGCCGAACCGCTCAAGGGAACCGCTTTATGCACCAGTCCTTTGGCTTGCGGACAGGCGGCTAAGAGGCATACTTTTCCGCCGCCGCCGGACTGGCCGATGATGGTTACATTGTTCGGGTCGCCGCCAAAGTGTGCGATATTATCGTGTATCCATTGCAGCGCGGCCACCATGTCGAGCAGCCCCACATTGCCGGAGTCTTTGTATTTTTCTCCCGCGGCCGAAAGGTCGCTGAAACCGAATACGCCCAAACGATGGTTGATGGAACAATACGTCACGTCGCCGTAACGCGCTATGTTTTCTCCGTGATAGCCATCCTGTTCGATGCCGTTTCCGCTGGTATATCCTCCTCCGTGAAGCCAGAGGATAACGGGTCGTTTCTTGCCGTCGGCCAGGCCGTTGGTCCAGATGTTGATGGTGAGGCAGTTTTCGCTCACTTCGTCGTAGTTCCAATGGTCTATAAAGGCGCCGTAATTGGTGGCCGACCGATTGTAAATGTTCTGCGGCGCCGAATTGCCGTAAAAGACAGCCGGCCGAACGCCTTCCCAAGGCTCATGTTTGACGGGCGGCATAAAACGGTTTTTTCCCGTGGTATCCGCTCCGTACGGAATCCCCAGAAAGGTGTAAACGCCCCGCATTACAAAGCCTTTTACCTTTCCGCTTTCGGTTTGCGCTACGGCTATATCTTCGCCTATTTGGAGAATCGGTTCGTCGTCTTGGGTTACCTCAAACGGCTTTCCGGCAGAATCTCCACATGCCGATAACGGCAAGAACGTTCCGGCGCCTACGGTGGCCGCGCTTACGCCCAGTCCTTTGATAAAGTCGCGCCTGTTGAATGATTTAATTGATTTTGTCATGGTATGATGATGAATAAAAATGATTGCTTTATTTTGTAAATACGCGGTACGAATGAGGCATAAGCGTGACCCGGAACACATTGTTTTTATCGTCCGGCCGAAAGCGCCGGAAATACATTCCCGCTCCGGTGGGTTCCGGTTGTTTGGCTATTACGGCTCCGCTCAGCAGGTCGGTGATGCGTTCGATACCTCCCTGGGCATGGATTTGGATGGTAACCGGTTCGTCCAAGAAGGATTCGACAATAAACGTTCCGTTGTCGTACAGAAACAGCCCCACTTTGGCCGGCGCGTCGATGCGCAGTTCCAAATCTTTGCTCAATATCTGCCGAAATACATTGAGAACGCCCGTTGGCAGGTCGTACAAATTGCCGAAGTCTTCCGGGATGGTAATCACATACAGATTCCCTTTCGAATAAGGAGCGCGCAAGGCCATCGGATAGCCGCTCACGCCTTTGGTCAGAGGTCGTCCGGCGCTCACGAGTTCCCAGGCGTCGTTGGTTTGATACTGTACCTGCGGGATAAGAATATCCTTGCCGGTTTTTCCGGCGATGCCGAAATCGTTCACCAGCGCTTTCTTGGAAGCCCGTAGTTCGGCTATATCGGCTATTTTTTCGGGGATAGCCGCAAGCAGGCTGCTGGTAATCACGATATCGTTTCCTTTGGTTAGTTGTCCTTTTATCTTTGCGATGATGTCCGGGTCGTATTTAGCCTGTTCGGTAAGCAGTATCACCTTTTGATCGGTAGGGAACTGCGAATACATATCGATGGGCAATCCTATCATGCCCAAGTAATTTTGCAGGAAATCGTCGCCTAAGGAATGGTAAGGTTTGTAGGACTTGATGCCAATGGGCTTACCCAGTTTGTAGATAAATTTATTAATCGTTTCGAACGTATAACCGGCCACCCGCGCCAGGGTTGTGGGCGTAACGGTTTGTCCGTTCAGGTTTACGGGCTTTACCATTTCGTCGTAATCAAAACCGGCGCCTTGTCCTTGCCAGGGCGTGCGATGCACTTCCGGCCGTAGGGCAACGCCTATCAATTGATTGTAGGCAAAGAGCGCTATTTCGGGCGCTTTGGCAAAGAACGTAAGCCAGAGCTGTTCCGCATAGCGGTCCATGCCCATATTCGAGCCGCCGCTGTCTACCCATCCGCCGTAATTATGTCCGGGGCGTAGGTTGTCGAAGTAACGGATGATATTATAGCTCAAATAATTTTGCAAATGCTGGTCGGACGACGGGTCGCGTGTTTCGGTGCCGCTCCATACCCCGTCAAATATCTGTGGTCCGTTGTTCAAATCAAAGCCCAGTCCCTGGAAATGGTCGTACCAGTTCGGATATTTGATTATCACTTTTACTTTGGGGTTCACCTTCTTTGCCGGCTTAATCACGAGGTTGATTCCGGCTTCGGTCATAAGTTCGGTACGGTACTGCGTCCAACTTTTATTTCCTTTGGCTTTGATTTCGATATCCGATTTGCAACTGGTAAAGAAGAAATCGTCCAGGATAAAGTCGTCGAAATGCTTGGCCGTATGTTCCGCTATTTCCTGTACAATTTTGCGATGTTCGGGATTGGAATAGCAGAATGTTTCAAAGCTATTGGATTCGTTGATGGTGTACGTAATACCTCCACCCACTTCAACGCCTTTGTCGCGGAAATACTTCTTGGCTTGTTCCAGTGTAGCGTCGGGCACAATCAGGAGGTCGCGATGCGTTTCGAGATAGATTTTATCCACTTTCACCTGATTGGATATAATCGTCCAGGTAGAATCCAGCCAATGCAAGTCTTTCATTTTTTCCACCTCGTATGCACGGGTGTAAACAGAGACTTTGAAGCCGTTGTAATGAGCGGCAAACGCGGTCAGGCTCGCAAAGAAAAGAGCAAAAACACAGAATAAACGTTTCATGGTATATTATTTTAAATGTATGAATAAATTTTATTCGGATAATAATTGTTGGGCGGCCAAGACGAGGAACATATAATGCGAAGAACCTCCTCCCAATACATATTCTACCTGTTGCCAGAGATAAGGAAATTCGAGCAATTCCGGAAAGTCCGGACGAATCAGCGCCGTTCCCGAAACCACTCCGCCGGGGATATACGACCAGTCCGCACGATTCAGCCCATAGCCCACCGTAGCCGATTTACTGCCCACTCCCGAAGCAAAGGAAGCCGTGTTGGAACCGGGATGACAACCCAAAATGAAGTTCAACGCATTATATACGATATGAGGAGAAAAGACATCGGGATAAGCCGTATGCAGAAAATAATAGCGGTATCCCAAATCCTGAATATCCCAGCCGGCGCCCCAGATACGAGGGCGATAGGGGATGCCGTAGGGTGTTTCGGCCGCTTGTTTTTCCAATTGCTCGCGCAATCCCGGCAAAGCGCCGCGGATGGCCTTCGTAAATTTACTGTCTTTCATGGCTTTTTCGGCTCGCCCGATAAACCAGCCTACGCGCTGGATGTTTTGAACGATATAATCTGTTTCCGTCAGCAGATAGTCTTTGTATTCTTTGGCTCCTGTGGAGAGGTACAATTCTGCGGCGGCATGTACCTTGGCCGATTTAAGGAAAGGATTCGTTATTTCGGTTACCTTATATATTTCGCGGGCAGCATCCAGCGCCTGAGCGCTCAGGGTGTCGTTAAATCCCTTCAAGGTTCGCGATGCGGCGGCCAATTGGGCGGCGGTAGTCAGCTCGCGGTTGGGA
Source organism: Tannerellaceae bacterium (assembly GCA_031284375.1). Lineage (GTDB taxonomy): Bacteria > Bacteroidota > Bacteroidia > Bacteroidales > Tannerellaceae > DFXE01. Next base: position 14,349 of record JAISZY010000172.1, read on the forward strand.
TTGTTTTCGGTAAACACCCAGCGGTCGTCTTCGTTTCCCGTCACGCCGTCGGTCATTGCGCCGGCATCGCCCAGGAGGACATATTGTCGCAGGTCGTTGCAGATAATCCCCCGGTACAAACGTCCCAACGCCCGATAACCGCCCACTACGGACAATACGCCGTTCTCTATCTGCTGCAGAATATCGGCTTTGCCGTCCGGCTGATGGATTTCGGTTATCCGTTTGATTTGGTCGATAGATGTAGCGTCGTACTTCACCTGAAAGGCTTCGTAGGCCAAGGCGAGGATATAGCTTTCTCCGGCTTGCGATTCAACGCGCAGGTCAAAGTCGCCGGCATCGTGCCATCCGCCGATATTAATTCCCGGCACCACGTCGCCCGGCTTGTATTTTGTTAATGTAGAAGGGCCTTGCACGTATCCGTCGATATGATTGTAATTAACGGGCGCCATCCGGGCGTCATCCTCATGACAGAGGTCGTGCCACACCCGGTATTTCTCATTCACCCGCATGTGACACATCTGCACCGGGAGGAAATACTCCAGAACCGGTTGCCAGGCTCCCCGGTCGTACACATCCTTGGCGATGCGGAAAACGGAAGACACGGAATTACCGTAACGTATCTGATACAACCCCTCATCTTTCACGTCGGAGAAGTCGAACTTCAGATAATTATACCGTAGAAATTGCCCCCATTCCTGTCCGGCGGCCACGCTCACCTGCGATTCTCCCTCGTCGGTGATTTGGTACAAAACCGGCTTTTCTCGTTTCACTTCCCGTTTGTCAAGTTCAATGATAGCCACTTTCGGTTGATTGGGATGATACCCCAACTGCGAAGTCTGAATAACGGCCGGATACAACCACTCGTTCACCACATTGGGCGTAATCACCCATTGAATGGCCGCTTGGGTCGCTCCGGCAGGCACATCGCTACGAACCACAAACCAGCCGTTGTTGTGATTCATACGTCCGTCGTATAGTTTTAATTCCGAACCTTTGGATTCGATGGCGAACTTATTGTACGGATCGTCCGGGCGCACCACGAAACGTTTTCCTACGGCATAAGGTTCGGCGATAATATCGTCGGCAATAATCGGATTGTATCCCCGGTTATGACCCGATAAATGTTCGGCATCCGTTTGAGGGGCAGGATTGAAATGTCCGCTATGCGGGTAATTAGCCGGTTGAGATAAAGTCGGCCCATTCGGTTGTTGAGGGAAAAGACCTTGTTTCTTATCCATAATCCAGGGTTTACCGAACAACGTACCGGGGAATAATTCAAGATTAAAGCCCACCTTGCCGACGAATTGTTCGGGAACCGGACGGTCTAAATCTACCGTAACAACAATAGAAGCGCCTTCGCCTCTGACCGTCACCGTATAATTAAACTGAAAGTCGGGATAAATCATCGGGTTAAACCCCTTCAGATGCCGGGAGGAGTCCGGGAAGCTCAGCCATGTAGTAATCGTATTTGTCGCTCCGTCCGGCACACGATTCCGTTGAACCGGTACAGGTTGCCACTGTCCCGGCGTAGGTTCAAAACGAATATCGCCATTGGTAGCCACGCGGTTGCCATGCATAAGGATACTCACGCCACTCTGATGACCTTCCGGATAAATATCATCAAAGGCCATCACATCCACCCCTTTATTTTGTAAATAACCGGAGGATGTATTCAATTTAAATTCTTGCGCTTGTATGGAAACATACCCGCACAAAATAAACAGGACTAAAGATTGAATCAGCTTTCTCATAAATCATACATATATAATTCATTAGTAATAAAAATAACATTGTTTTAAAAATTGACGCAAATATATTTTTTATTTCCACATGATTTGCATATCATGAGATAAAAATCCGAGGTAGGAGAAGATAATAATCCGGTGAAACGACCACATTCCATTCTGCGGATGAGGCCTTGTCGAAAAAAAAAGTCGCCGCTTATCATAAACAGATAAGCGGCGACTTTTTTGGGGGAGGTTCCTGGCGGACTCGAACCGCCGTAAACGGTTTTGCAGACCGGCGCCTAACCACTCGGCCAAGGAACCATGACATGAAAGAAAGAACTTTTTTTTTCTTGCGAGTGCAAAGTAAACTAATCTTTTTTGAATATACAAAATATCATCTACAAAGTTTACCTTCGCAGTGCAATGAAAAAGATTATTCATATTGATATGGACGCTTTTTATGCTTCTATCGAACAGCGGGATTTTCCGGAATACCGGGGTAAACCGTTGGCGGTAGGGCATGCGGAGTCGAGAGGAGTGGTATCGGCGGCCAGCTACGAAGCCCGGCAGTACGGCGTACGGTCGGCTATGCCGTCGAAAACGGCCCTGAGGAAATGTCCGCATCTCATCTTCATGCCTCCCCGGTTTGATGTATATAGAGAAGTGTCCGATCAAATAATGGAAATTTTCTCCGAGTATACCGATATGGTCGAACCGCTTTCTTTGGACGAGGCTTTTCTGGATGTAACGGAAAATCATAAACAGATAGCGTCCGCCACGCTAATTGCCAAAGAAATAAAAAAATGTATTGCCGAAAAGACGGGACTTACAGCCTCTGCCGGGGTTTCCTTCAATAAGTTTCTGGCAAAGATTGCTTCGGATTATAAGAAGCCCGACGGATTGTATATTATCCACCCCAAAGAGGCGGAACGTTTTGTAGAGTCGTTGGAGATAGAACGATTCTTCGGCGTGGGCAAGGTTACGGCTCAGAAGATGCACAAGTTGGGGATTAATACGGGGGCAGACCTCAAGCAGTTCAGCAAAGAACGGCTTGTGCAGCTTTTCGGAAAAGCGGGACATGCATACTTCGATAATGCGCGCGCGATTGATAACAGAGAAGTGAATCCTCACCGTATCCGTAAATCCATTGGGGCGGAAAATACGTTCGAAACAGATCTGGAAGCCTCTACCAGAATGACGCTCGAACTTTATCAAATTGCCCGCCGGGTGTGGGAACGTATCGAAGAAGATCGGTTTTACGGTCGAACCATTACGTTGAAGATTAAATATATGAATTTTGAAATCATTACCCGTAGCAGAACCCTCTCTTCACCCATCACTCACTTCCGTCTCTTTTGGGATACGGCCAAAGAGATGCTCAGCCATATCGATACCAGCGAGAAAAAAATACGCCTGATGGGATTGACTATCAGTCATAATGAAGATACTCAGCTCCCGCCAGGCGGTATACAGTTAAAATTAGAATTTGAAGATTAGATCGCAAACGACGTCAATATCACAACCAACAGGGCAAGAATGGCGTACAATTCGGGGAACACGGCCATCACCATCGTGGCAACCATTACATTGTGTCCGGCTCCGGTGGC
>JAISZY010000234.1 GCA_031284375.1 Tannerellaceae bacterium
CTTCGCGAGAGAGAGCGAGAGAGAGCGAGAGAGAGCGCGAGAGAGCGCGAGAGAGAGAGAGAGAGAGAGAGAGAGAGCTTGGGACAAGCTATCGTCTCTTCGCCCATACCTAAGTAATTCAGTCCTTTCCGTGTGTTGCGTGTTGTTATTCATTGGTACAATTTTCTGCAAAAATCCACATTATTTTATGTTTGTCAATAGGAAACAAAGTATATTATTAACATTTTACACATTATTAACATACGCTAAACAAAAAGCCCGAAATTGATGTCCGTCAATTGTGGTAGGAGCGGAAAAATTAACACTTCTCCGCAGAGGCAGGCGACCAAAGATTCATATCTTTGAACGCCGAAGTAAAAAAGAAAAACGAGTCTTCGGCCAACAAAGAAACAAAGAACCAGATGAACCGGAAATATACATCGGCGCTATTGGAAAACGCGGTAAGCGCATTGTCTTCCCTTCCGGGGATAGGACGGAAAACAGCCTTGCGACTGGCGCTCTATATGCTGCGGCGGGATGTGGGATATACCGAAAATTTTGCTTCGGCTTTGCTCGCATTGCGCAAAGAAGTGAAGTATTGCCGCGTATGCCACAATATGTGCGAAGAAGAGAAATGCCGCATTTGCAGCGATATGCGCCGCGACCATTCCACCATATGCGTGGTAGAAAACATCAAAGAAGTAATGGCTATCGAGAACACCGGACAATACCGCGGCGTGTATCATGTGCTGGGTGGAATCATCTCGCCCATGGATGGGATTGGCCCTCACGACTTAGAGATAGAAAGCTTGGTGGAACGTGTGGCAAGCCGGGAAATAAAAGAAGTGATTCTGGCCCTCAGCACAACGATGGAAGGCGATACGACCGGCTTTTTTATCTATCGCAAATTGTCTCCCTACAACGTACAGGTATCCGTTATTGCACGCGGCATTTCCATTGGCGACGAGATAGAATATGCCGACGAAATAACGCTGGGTCGCTCCATCCTGAACCGTACAAGCTTTGTGGTAAATAACGTAAATAACGAATAACAATGTATTATGGCATACGAAGAAGTGAAGATATCGGTTATCATTGTAAGCTACAACGTGAAGCATTTTCTCGAACAATGCCTCCAGTCCGTCCGGATGGCAACGGCGGGCATAGAGGCGGAAATATGGGTGGTAGACAATCATTCTACGGATGGTAGCGTGGCGTATCTTCGCCCCAGATTTCCCGAAGTTGTTTTTATAGAAAATAAGGAGAACCTCGGTTTTTCGGCCGCCAATAATCAGGCCATCCGGCAGTGCCGGGGAGAATATGTGTTGCTGCTCAACCCCGATACCATCATCGGAGAAGAAAGCATCCGGACGCTTTGCTTCTTTATGGACGAACATCCCCAAGCCGGCGGAACAGGCGTGAAAATGCTGAATGCCCACGGCGTCTTCCTGCCCGAAAGCAAACGCAGTTTCCCCTCCCCCTGGGTTTCTTTCTGCAAGATATTCGGCCTTTCCAAACTCTTTCCCCGCACCAAACTGTTTGCCCGTTACAGCCTGCCCTACCTCAATCCCAGTCAGCAGCATAGGGTGGATGTACTGGCCGGGGCCTTTATGATGCTCCGGCACGAAGCTTTAGACAAAGCCGGCCTCTTGGATGAATCTTTCTTTATGTACGGCGAAGATATAGACCTATCCTATCGCCTCGTACTGAACGGATATGTAAACTACTATGTTCCCGAACGCATTTTACATTACAAAGGCGAGAGTACCAAGCGCAACGATATGTCTTTTGTGAAGAATTTCTACGGCGCGATGCTCATCTTCTACAAGAAACACTATCCTCGTTCGGGATGGGTGGTATCGTTTTTTATCCGCTTAGCCATTGGGATAAGAGCATTGACAGCCGCCGCCGGCCGTTCTTCGGCAAAGAAAGACCGGAAGAAAATCAAGAAACGCCGGATGCTGATTCTTTGCAAAGAAGCCCATTTCGACGCCATAAAAGCAGCCGGTATAAAACGTATGCCCGAACTGGAATTTGTGAATCTCTGGGACTTGGAGCAAGAGCGCGTAATGGATGCCATCTGCCGGCGTAATCAGATGAAACTCTTTACCGACATCGCTTTTTGCTTCCCGGACGTAAGGTTTGAACAAATGCTTTTGTTTATGGACACCTTGCCCAACAAAAAAACAATGTATCACATATATAATAAGACGAGCGACCGATTGGTTTCTCCTACAAAACAATGAATTTTCTGCAAAACAATCACATCCGTCTCCGTACCCCGGAACCTGAAGATTTAGACTTGCTTTACACCTGGGAAAACGATACCTCGCTATGGGCGTGGGGAAACACACTGTCTCCTTATTCCCGCTATACGCTGAAGGAATATATCGCAAATTCGCACCGGAATATATACGAAGCAAGGCAGTTGCGTTTGGTTATAGAGCAACGGACGTCCCCCATAGGGACAATAGACTTGTATGATTTCGACCCGCATAACCGTCGGTCAGCCGTAGGAATATTGATAGACGCTTCCTGCCGGAGAAAAGGAATAGCAACCGAAGCCCTGACCCTTGTGGCCGATTACTCCTTTTCTTTCCTGAAACTGCATCAACTCTATGCCTATATACCGGTAAACAACGAGCCGAGCAAAGCGCTTTTCGGACGTTGCGGCTTTGGCATTGCCGGTATATTGCGGGATTGGATTACAACCGACCAAGGGTTTCTGGATGTATTGTTTGCTCAACGAATAAATGAAAAACCGTAGTGGAAAAGTATCTGAATCAATTAAACAAGAGCCAGCGGGAAGCTGTGGAATATATCGGCGGGCCGGAACTAATCATTGCCGGCGCAGGGTCGGGCAAAACAAGGGTCATAACCTGCAAAATCGCCTATTTACTGCAAAAGGGGATTCCCCCTCAAAGCATCTTGGCCCTTACCTTTACCAATAAGGCGGCCAGAGAGATGAAAGAACGAATTGCCACCATCGCCGAGCCTACGCTGGCGCGTAAACTGTGGATGGGTACGTTTCATTCCATCTTTTCGCGCATCCTGCGCAGAGAGGCCGAATGTTTGGGCTATCCCGCCAACTTTACCATCTATGATAGCGACGATTCAAAGAGTTTGATAAAGTCAATCATAAAGGAACTCTCGCTCGACGATAAATTATACCGCCCCGGATTGGTACTCAACCGTATCTCCAGAGCCAAAAACGCCTTGGTGTCGTGCAACGCGTACGAGCAGAACAAAGAATTGGTGGAAAGTGATATACAGGCACGGCTTCCCCTGATACGGGATATTTATAAACGGTATCAAAGCCGGTGTTTTCAGGCCGGAGCTATGGATTTCGACGATTTGCTGCTGCAAACCAATATCCTTTTCCGAGACCACCCCGACGTATTGGATAAATACCGTCGATTTTTTCAGTATATATTGGTAGACGAATATCAGGATACCAACTTTGCACAACACCTCATTGTGTTGCGCCTTTCGGAAGTGCACCGCTGCATCTGCGTAGTGGGCGACGACGCCCAAAGCATCTACTCCTTTCGTGGCGCCAATATCGACAATATCTTACAGTTCAAGAATCAATATCCCGGCTGCCGGATATTTAAATTAGAGCAGAATTACCGTTCTACGCAAACCATTGTCGATGCCGCCAATAGTTTGATACTTAAAAATACGAAGCAAATACGCAAAACGGTTTATTCGGAAAAGAGCAAGGGAAACAAAATTCTCCTCACTTCTACTTATTCCGATTACGAAGAAGCCCATGTGGTAGCTTCCAAGATTGTTGATATGAGAATGAGCAAAGAACGTTATACGTATATGGATTTTGCTGTTTTGTACCGCACCAATGCACAGTCGCGTATATTGGAAGAGGCCTTTCGCAAACGTAATATTCCTTACAAGATATACGGGGGACTTTCTTTTTATCACCGGAAAGAGATAAAAGACGTGATTGCGTACCTTCGACTGATTGTAAACCCAAACGACGAAGAAGCATTGAAGCGTATTATCAACTATCCTGCCAGAGGAATCGGAGACACAACCGTAGGTAAACTGATGGTCGCTTCCGCAGAACACAACGTAAGCCCCTGGACCGTACTAAAAGACCCGATAGCTCATGGGGTGGCGATAAATTCCGGTATGCTCCGGAAAATAACCAACTTCAGGGAAATGATAGAGGACTTTATAGAAAAAAATAAAGAACTGATGGCCGACGAAATGGCCACATGGGTGGTAAAACAAACCGGTATCGCAGAACATCTTGGGCAAGAACACACGCCGGAAGCCGAAAGCCGAATGGAAAACCTGGAAGAATTACTGAAAGGTATTTCCGAATACATTCACATCCGAAGCGAAGAAGGCGCCGAGGATGTAACTCTCAACGATTTCCTATCGGAAGTATCTCTGCTCACAGACCAGGACAATGATAAAGACGAAAATGCCAATAAAGTAACCTTTATGACGATACATGCGGCAAAAGGCCTTGAGTTTAAAAATGTTATTATTGTAGGCTTGGAAGAAGAGCTTTTCCCCTCCTCACTTTCGAAAGACAATCCCAACGCTATCGAAGAAGAAAGACGTTTGTTTTACGTAGCCATCACCCGTGCGGAAGAGAATTGTATGCTGACTTATGCCAAAAACCGCTTCCGGAATGGGCAGAATACCACATGTCGGCCCAGCCGTTTCTTGCAGGATATAGATTCGCAGCATATCGACATGCCGAGGTCTACGTTCTACGATTTCCCTGCCCGGAAGCCGGAACCCAGCCGGCCTTTGCCGTCTGCGGCCAAGGTGGAGGATTGGCAGGGATTACATGCCGGAACCTTGGTAAAGCACGACCGCTTTGGAAAAGGTGTTATTCTGTCCATAGAGGTAGAAAACGACAATGCAAAAGCAACTGTTGAGTTCGAAAACCTCGGACAAAAACAGTTGCTTCTCAAGTATGCTCGTTTAACGATATTATGATTACAACGGAAACCTGTACACAGGAGTAGAACTCCAGGTCATTTGTGTTGAATCTTTATTAAAACCTTGTACGTAATGAATCCTGAAAATTAGGGAATCCGTTTCTCTGCCGCTCAATTCCGTAAGGTCGAAAGTATGACATTGTACCTGCAATTGGGCGGCAGGCGTCGCTTCCGTATCTTTCGTTACGCGGAGAAACAACTCATAGGTTTTGTCCGTTAGCGTCTGATTCGGGTTGTACGACAAATCCAAATGCAGAGGCAACATATCGGAACGATGTTCGGTATACAAGAAAAACCGGTTCAGGATAAACGCATTCCGCTGCTGAACGGACGATATGGTATGTTCGTTTGCCAAGACCACCGAGGTATCCGTCGGTACGTTATGCAACGGATAAGCCGAAACCGGCAGGACGTTCGATATATCAACCGTAAGAAAACCTTTCACCCTTCCGGAATCCGAGTTCTCCGGCTTGCTGTAATCTAAGGTAAAATCAATCATCACACAATCGCCATGGTCTACACTTACATTCGTTTGAGGAGAATAAATGATGTCATTGCCTTTCAGATAGATTTTTGTGCTGTCGTTCCGCTTCTGTACTACGCCCGGATAACCGTTCAGTGATACGATTTGTCCTCCCTCGCTCAGGCAGGAAGTAACGGCCGAAAGAGCGAGGAGGGAAAAAATACCATAGATGTTATACCTTTTCATATCTATCGGCAAAGGATTTATTCTTCGGCTATATTAATGGGTATGATCTCCGATTGTGCCCACGTATAGGTACTGTCATCCTTTATCTCGTTGATATGAAGGATTTGAAAATAGGCCGTCGAATTTCCTTCCGCCTTTTCGAGGCTCATTATGGTATCTACAAATCGTTTCGTATCGAACACATTCGTTGTATATCCGTTTATTACGGGTTTCTTGCCCGGATAGGTAATTTCCGCACGCAGAAACAGGGTATATACCCTCTTTCCGTCTACTTCTTTAACGGGGAGAGTGGAGTCGTGATACAAATACCACCATGTTTTCTGGTCGGTATCCATCGTCACATCGGAAGAAAGGAACAGCTTATCAAGAAAAAAAATACTATATCCGTTCGAGGAAGTGGCATAGGCAACAGCTTGTTCGTTCGGTATCAGTGCGGAGGTATCTTTTTCCAGATACGAGTTGCAGGGGTATTCGTCTACCACTATCGGCTGTCCCGACAGGGTGCCCTGTATATAGCCGGTGGTTTGATAGTTGATATTGTTCTCGTCATTGAAATCTACCGCATAACCGAAGAAAATACAATCGCCCGGATCCAGCTCTAAGGCGGCTATGCTGGGGTCGTAAAAGGGATAGGGATAAAAATCGGGCGACATGATAACCATCCTCATATTCTTGTCAAACTGAACAATACCGGGAACTCCGCTTCTGGATTGCATATTACTTCCACCTTCCAAACACGAAATCAACCCCAAGGCGCACACGGACAAAAGTCCGGCAAAAAATAACTTTTTCATACGATATTAATTTATTACGATATTATTTTTAATGTATTAAAAACTCAAACGGAGCCCGATTTGCGGGCTTATATTAAATGCTTTGTCGGAATAGATGGTTTCCATATCGCTCCCGTTGTCAAAATAATAAGCTGCTCCCACTTCGCCGAATACGCTTATGTACGGTATCAGCGGATAGCTCACGCCGGCGCGTGCATTAACGGACCATTGCCATTCCTTCATTCGTTGGTTGGCGTATGTTACGCCGGTTTGCAGATTGTTCGAATAGTTTTTTACCCGTAATTGTCCGGCTACATTCATGTCGGCTTGTCCTCCGGCCGAGGCATAGACCTGCAAACGTTTCCATTCGGCTATCTTGTATGAGATAGAAAGCGGAATACCGACCCAATGAAGGGTCTGTCGCGTTTTATTATTGTAGGCCGTGGCCTGGGTCTCCCAATCGGAAATCAGCAGCGAATAGACCAATCCGGACTGAAGCGAGAAACGAGGGCTCAAATACCGGCTCACCGAAAAACCAAACGAAAGGGGCTTTTTATGTTTGATATTGGTTTTGGGTATTTTACCCAGATTCTGATCCGATACGGCATTGATCGATAATAATTCTTCGTCTTCCATATAATGACTGCTACGGAGGTAGGTGTTTACCACCTCGCCGGAACTTTGCATAAATCCCATACCGGTTCCGAAGCCCCATTTGCGTATGGTGGAAGTAGGCCGATGGGTGGATGGAAGTGGTGCGGCATCGGCCAGGAATGTTTGGTCTTTTACCGTCCATATCTTATTGTTTCCGGCGCTTACCGGTTTCGGGACTATGATTTCTTCCGGTAATATTTTTTCGGGTAATGTGCTTCGGGGCGGTATGCTTTCCTTTGCGATGGTTTTTTCGCCCGGGTAAGGTATGCGGCGGGATAAGCCGGTTGATTGGGCGGGCGTAACAACGGACGGCGTTTCTTGCATGGAAGTGTCCGGCGAAAGGACGGGTGTTTGTACACCCGCCAAACGATTGTCTATATCCTCCAATCCCGATTGATATTGTTGAGATAGATAATACAGACCGCCGCCTCCCATCAGCAGAACAACAACACATGCGGCAGCCCAATACCAACGTTGTCTTTTATACGGTATTTCTATCCTCTTGGGCAATCGCATCATGATGGCCTCCCAATCTTCCGGCGTCGTATCGGCTTCTATCTGCTGAAGTTTCTGCCGGAACAAATCATCCAATACATCTCTCTCTTTATCCTTCATTGGTTCATATAATGCAATTCTTTTATTTTACGTTGTAATAATTGTTTTGCTCGTGTATACTGCGATCGCGACGTGCTTTCCGTTATACCCAGCATTTCACTTATTTCCTTGTGCGAAAAACCTTCGATGGCAAACAAATTGAAAACAGTACGAAAGCCGGAAGGCAATTCCTGCACGATTCCCATCAGTTCGCGTGCCGACATTTCGGCTATTACGGAGTAGTCCGGAGCCAACATTTCGGTTGTCTTGCCCAATTCTACTGCGCCTCGCAATACATCCGATTTACGCAAATATTCCAATGCACAATTTACAAAGATCTTCCGCATCCAGCCTTCGAACGAACCTACTCCTGTATAAGTATCCATAGCGGTGAAGATTTTTACAAATCCATCCTGCAATATATCCTTGGCTGTTTCTCTGTCGTTTACATAACGCAGACAAACGCCCATCATTTTGCGGGAATACATATCGTAAAGCTCTTTCTGAGCCAATCTACTTCCTTTTTTACAACTTTCTATCAGTTGTTGTTCATTCATTCAACCGTCTGCCTATCTTCCTGTGTTTTTAGACGCTTTTGCGTGGTAAAACGCTGCATCTGTTACACGTTTATTCTCCGCCCAAAAATAATCTTTTTTTCTAAAACCAAGAATAGTGACCGAATAATAGTGACCGAATAATTGAATAACGGAATAATGAATTAAGCAACCATGAGAATAATTAATCCGTTTTTATCATGTATATTTGTCTCCCAACAAATTTAATACCTAACTATATTATGAAACATCGATTCTTTTTTCTTTTTTCTTTTCTGATTCCCTTCTCCCTGTCGGCGCAAATACATTTAGCCGGCTACAAACAGGCGGAAATCAATCCCGATTTGTTTGAAGGACGGTGGCAGGCGCGGTGGATATCGCTCCCCGACGAACCGGCCAATGTGTATGGCGTATATCACTTCCGGAAATCGTTCGAGCTAAACGAGATTCCAACCGGCAAGTTTGTGGTGCATGTCTCGGCCGACAATCGCTACAAGCTCTACGTAAACGGGCGGTTTGCATCCTTAGGCCCTGCCCGCGGAGATATTTATAACTGGAATTTTGAAACCGTAGACATCGCTCCCTTCCTGAAAAAAGGAAAAAATACGCTGGCTGCCGTCGTGTGGAATTATGCCGAACATAAACCGGTGGCACAGATTAGTTTCAATCAAACAGGTTTTATCCTCCAGGGAAATACCCCGGCCGAAGCGGTTGTAAATACAAATAATTCCTGGCTTTGCACCAAGAACGAAGCCTATCAACCCTGGAACGAATGGACGGTATTGGGTTATTACGCAGCAGGAAGCGGCGAATATCTCCAGGCGGCTTCATATCCCTGGGGATGGGAAAAGACAGAGTACAACGATTCGCATTGGAAAAATGCGCGAAACGGCATAGAAGGCGCCATGAAGGGGGCGCGCGATTATCCGGGAAGATTGCTGACGCCCAACCCTATTCCGCCCATGGAAATGACGGTAGAACGTCTTCCGGCGACGGTTGTTTCCGAAGGAATGGATTGTCCGGAAAGTTTTCCCATGCATACGTCGCCCATCCTTATCCCGGCGCATCGTTCGGTGCGCTTGTTGCTGGACAACCAACAACTTACTACCGGATACCTCTCCCTCCATTTCAGTGGAGGAAAAAACGCCGAAGTGCAGATAGGATATGCCGAAGCATTATACGAAAATAATAGTGAGGCAACAACCAAATCGTATCGCCTGAATGTAAAAAATCACCGGGACGATGTGAAAGGCAAATTATTTATCGGGTACAGCGACAAACTCATTGCCGATGGTGGCAAGGGGCGTTCGTTTACCTCCCTCTGGTGGCGGACGTGGCGTTATTTGGAACTGCAAATCACTACGGGCGAAGAGGCTCTTACGCTGGATGATATCTATGCCGCCTTCTCGGCCTATCCCTTCAAGGACGAATATACGTTCTCTGCCCCGGGACATCCGGAGTTGAACAAGATGCTGGATATCGGTTGGCGTACCGCTCGCCTCTGCGCCAACGAAACCTATATGGATTGTCCTTATTATGAGCAATTGCAATACTTTGGCGACACCCGCATCCAGGCGATGATTACGCTGTTCAATACGCGAGACCCGTATATGGTGAAACTCGCCATCGAACAAGGTCGCCGCTCCATCGTACCGGACGGTATTACGATGAGCCGGTATCCTTCCGGCTTGCATCAGTTTATTCCTTCTTTCTCCCTTTGGTGGATATGTATGGGGCACGATTATTGGATGTATCGCGGGGATGAAACATATCTCAAGAGTTTGCTTCCTTCCTTCCGGGGCGTTCTTTCCTGGTACGAACGACTTCTGAAACCGGACCGGAGCTTAGGATACGTTCCCGAATGGTTCTTTGCCGACTGGTCGGCCGGTTTTCCCAACGGCGAACCGATTCGCGAGAAAGAAGGCAATTCCGCTTTTCAGGATTTACTCTATATTCTTGCGCTCGATGCCGCTTCCGAGATGGAAGAAGCCTTCGGCATAGCATCGCTCTCCCAATATTACAGAAATTTGGCCGGACAGATCCGCAATACCATCCGCTCGAAATACTGGGACGAAGAACGGGGACTTTTTGCCGATACGCACGACCATCGCGCCTACTCCCAACACGTAAATTCGCTGGTCGTCCTGGCCGGCATCCTCACCAAGGAAGAAGCGGCTCAAGTGATGGGAAAAACATTGTCTTCGCAAGACATCGCTCAGGCTACCATCTACTTCCGCTACTACGTTCATCAAGCCATGAACAAGGCCGGACTGGGAGATGCCTTGCTCGATAATCTTCAGATATGGCGAGACCAAATGGCCTTGGGGCTCACTACCTGGGCCGAGATGCCCGAACCCTCGCGCTCGGATTGTCATGCCTGGGGAGCCAGCCCAAACATTGAGTTCTACCGTATTCTGCTGGGAATAGAGAGCCACGCTCCCGGTTTTAAAAAGATACGGATAGCGCCGTCTTTGGGAGAACTGAAAACCGTATCGGGCGCCATGCCTCATCCGGCGGGAAACATATCGGTTTCGTACGTGCTGGATAAAAAGGAAACGCTCAAGGCGCACATCATACTTCCTCCCGGAACAACGGGCACCTTCCTCTGGAAAGGGAAAGAATATGCCTTGACAGCCGGCGAACAAACGCTGACGGCAGAAAGTTAATTCCACATATATCAACAAATGTAAATATTATACGTATGAAGAACAAAGAGGCTATGATTGTCTGCTGCCTGATGGCGGCAAGTATTGTTTTGAGTTGTGGGCAAAAAGAGAGTCGGGAAACCCACAACGCCGGCGCGTCCGAAAACATTCCGATGGCTCAGTTAGTAGATACGCCACTCATTACGGCTCCCCCCGATTCGCTTGCTCTGGATCCGTTCTACCGGAAATATATGAATGTAAACGGCATCCATGTAATCAGTTCCTGGCGTGTGCCGGATTCTTGTTTCTATGCGGCCTACATCAGCATCAAAGCTCTTACGGATGTACTGCCCCAGGATGTGATGGAATCCCTCACAAGTCGCAATACACGCATCGGTATCATGGCGCGGTACGAAGGCACCACCGATATCCCCGAACATGCTCATCTGGCCAAAGACACCTCCATCAATTGGGACGTCCGCGCCCGCGGATTGGGAGGCGGTCTGCGGAATCCGATGTCTACCTGTGCCGAAGAAAACATCCTGGCCTATCAGATAGACAAGTATCATGCAGAGGATATACTGATTCACGAGTTTGCCCACACCATTCACTTTGTAGGCATTCTGCCCATCCATCCCGAATTTAACGACGAGCTTCAGGCTTCCCTCGATTCGGCCATAGCCAAAGGAAGATGGCCCAACGTATATGCCTCGACCAACGTAGCCGAATATTGGGCGGAAGGAGTACAAAACTGGTTCAACGTAAATGCCGAGGTTGATAGAAACGACGGAGACGGCAAACACAATAAGATAAACACTCGCGAGGAAGTAAAACGATACGACCCTAAGCTGTATGCCATTCTTTCGAGATTCTTTCCCGAAGTAAACGAACAAATCAGTCGCCATAAGAAAGTAAACTTGTACAACTGGACGGAATCTACCGACAACTGAGTACAATAAGTTCCCTCTACCGGCAAATTTGCTCCTGCCGAATTTCGGCAAAAGCAAAACGAAATGAAAATGCTCCGCCCGAAATTCGGACGGAGCATTTTTGGATACGAAACCACCCATCAGTCGGCGCTATCCGGTAGGGAAGTCGAATAAACGTTCAATTTGCGGAAAACACTACAATACATCAACTGCGTAAGCGGTATGGCAACAAATATGCCCACAATAAATACAAGAAGGCCCGCAATGATTAATCCCAACATAACCAATCCTAACAGAAACAGACGCAGCGTATGGCCTTGGGTAATTTTCCAGCTTTTCTCCAACGACTCGATAATACCGGCATTATCTTCTACAATAAATGCCTGATAAAACATAAAACGTATGGAGATATACACGGCAGGAAGCGATAAACACAGGCCGCCCAATGCCAGAATAATGAATGTGAGTACACTGCCTTCCGGTAGTTCAGGCAAATAATTTGATCCGGCAAATATCGCATTGAAGCCGTCGATCATCTCTCTGACAAACGAGAAATTGTAAAGCAAATAAAAGTAAGGAAGCAGGAATATTCCTAACACAATAAAAATCAACACACCCATCAAAAGACCGGAAACAAAATAAGTAAGGATTTTGTGCGCTTGCTGTCCGTAGGCCGAAAAGCGCGGTTCATCTCCATCCAGCGCCTGAAACAGATTCTTTAAATATCCCAACGAAAATATCAGGGAAATAATCACACTTAATATATTGAGAATAAATACGCCCGGCCAGAAAGACGAAAGAGCGGGAGAAACGGCTCCAATAATAAAAGACAAGAGTACATATCCTATCAGCAAACCGGCCAATATCCATATCTGAGACACCAGCGTACTCCACGAAGTACGCAATACATTGATAATAGTAAATTTTGATTCCATAATACATATTTATTAGTTTCGGCGGTAAAAATAAAAAAAAACCGACACATTCGTATCGGTTTCTATATTTTACAAAAATATTTCGTCAAAGAACGTGGATTTCTTTCAATACCGCATTGGTTGCACGAACGGCTGCCGCACTCTTGGCAAAGAGTTCTTTTTCTTCGGTAATCAGTTCCAGCTCAACGATTTCTTCAATTCCGTTTTTGCCCAGAATCACCGGAACACCGATGCAGATATCCGATTCGCCATATTCTCCGTCCAAAGCAACGGAACAGGGAATTTGTTTTCGTTGGTTATGAAGAATCGATTCGGCCACGTAAGCTCCTGCGGCTCCCGGTGCATACCAGGCAGATGTACCCAGCAAACCGGTCAGCGTAGCTCCGCCCACCATTGTAGACTTGATTATTTCCACCAATTTTTCGTTGTTCAACAAACTGCCTACCGGAAGACCTTTGTAAGTAGCCAAACGTACCAAAGGAATCATCGTCGTATCGCCATGTCCGCCAATCACGATACCCTCTACTTCATTTGCATTGCAATTCAGCGTCTGAGACAAATAATATTTAAAACGAGAACTGTCTAAAGCCCCTCCCATTCCAATGATGCGATTCTTGGGCAATCCCAAGGATTTGTAGGCCAAGTATGTCATGGTATCCATCGGATTGGAGATAACAATCAGAATCGCATCCGGAGAATATTTTAATGCGCTTTCCGCCACATTCTTCACGATACCGGCATTTACGCCGATCAGTTCTTCGCGAGTCATTCCCGGTTTCCGGGGAATACCGGAAGTAATAATAATAACATCCGAACCGGCGGTTTGGGCATAATCATTCGTGCATCCTACTACCGTAGAATCGAATCCCAACAATTGAGCTGTCTGCATCATATCCATCGCTTTACCTTCGGATACGCCTTCTTTTACATCAAGCATCACAATTTCGTCTGCCACTTCATTATAGGCAAGAACATTTGCACAAGTAGCGCCTACATTACCGGCGCCAACGACTGTTACTTTAGACATAATATTTACGTTTTTATTTATATGTGTTTATAAAAAAATAGTTCCTTATCGTTCATTCCACATGCAGCGCCAGGCCCTTCAGATATTCTCCTTCGGGATGATAAATATTGATGGGATGATCTGCCGGCTGAGTTAGCTGATGCAGAATCTTTACCCGTCTGCCCGACTGGGCTGCCGCGCTGAATACCGTCAGCCGAAATGTTTCTTTACTCACCACCTGCGAGCAGGAAAAGGTAAAGAGTATACCTCCCGGCTTGATTTTGTCGAACGCAACCGCATTAAGTTTCCGATACCCTTGCAGAGCGTTACGAAGTACATCTTTGTGTTTGGCAAACGCCGGCGGATCCAGAATGATTAAATCGTAAGCGTTCTCTGCCTTAGCAAAATATTTAAAGGCATCTTCTGCGTATGCCTCATGACGGGTATCATCCGGGAAGTTCAGTTCTATATTTTTCCTTGTCAGCGAAATAGCTCTGGAAGAACTATCCACCGAATGAACCGTCCGGGCTTTTCCCCGCATGGCATAGAAAGAAAAACCTCCGGTATAGCAAAACATATTGAGCACAGAACGGTTTTTTGCATAAGATTCCAACAGCAAACGATTGTCTCGCTGGTCGATAAAAAAACCTGTTTTTTGTCCCTTTTGCCAATCCACATAGAATTTCAATCCGTTTTCCACGGCTATATCTTCTATTTCTCCTCCATATAAACACCCGTCTTCTACGGCCAGATTGGCTTTAAACGGCAACGTTGCTTCCGACTTATAATATACCGTACGCAAGGAATCGCCCATCACTTCTCTCAAAGCCTCCGTTATTTGATGCCGTGCATGGTGCATTCCTACGGAATGAGCTTGCATCACAGCCGTATGGGCATATATATCAATGACTAATCCCGGCAAATGGTCTCCTTCTCCATGAATCAACCGATACGTATTGTTGTTCTCTGCTCCGGCCAATCCAAGCGACAGGCGTAACAAATAAGCGGTACGGATACGTTCCCGCCAGAATGAATTGTCTATAATAGTCCTGTCAAAAGACAATATCCGAACGGCAATACTTCCTATCTGGTAATGTCCGATGGCCAGAAAATAGCGGTTTGCAGTATAGACCTCCACCAGATCTCCTTCTTCGGGTGTCCCTTCTATCGTCTGAATGGCTCCGGAAAATATCCAGGGATGAAAGCGTTGAAGGGATTCTTCTTTTTTCGGTTTCAGAATAACGCTGTGATAACTCATTTATTCCTGATTCAACATATTATATATAACGAGGCAAGCCCAAGCATCCAAAGCTGCATATTTTTTTTGTGATTCGGACAACATATCGGCTTCCCAATTCGTCAATCGCTGTCCTTTCGATATTTTCTTGTTGAACAAAATCGCATATATCTTCTGCAAACTGGCGTCTCCAATCCCAAACTGACCTACATAATCCTGCAAATCGAGGAAATTAGCCGGTTCTATACTGGTTCGTTTACGAATAGCGCCAAAATCGTCGCGCAAAGAAAGTCCTATCTTCAAAATCGTACGATCCGACAAAAAAGTTTCCAAAACTTTTGGTATACCAATCTTATTCAGTCTGAAAAGGAAACAAATTTCTTCGGTTGCTATTTGAATTAATGCGATTTTAAAATGTTGACCTTTCCTGAAACTGGGGCGCGTTTCCGTATCAAATCCAACTTTCGATTGTTTGGACAAATATTCAACAGCAAGACTGGCGTCTTTCTTTTGATCTATAACAATAATCCGGCCTCTATATTCTTCTGTCGGCAGAAGGGATATTTCATCTTTCGTTATTGATTGTATGTATCTTATCATTCTATCTTTTGCGTTTCAATACAATCATCCTCATTGTAACGTACGGCATGAAGCGCTTTCAATGCGTTTAGTAGCCGTTGTCCCCAATAGGTCTGAAAATTATTTCTGCATAAATGAATCGCCTCCCGCATGACTTCTTCATATCCATCCCTGAATAAAGTCAAAAAATTACCTGTATCCTGATAAATATCCGCCAGATTTTCCGAAATAAATGCCACAACAGGGGTATCGCTATACTGCATATCGGGGTGAAAAGTCTCCAAATAGGAATCGTGCGTACCTAACAAATCGGCGATACTTGCACATACCGACTCGTACATATCTTCTGTTATCACAAATTCCAAATCATCATCTTCATGGTCCGACGGATGTTCTGTGAGCATAGAAGCTTTCAAGTACAATAAAGGCAATATTTTTGTAGCTTTATCTACAAATTCAAACAAAGAATATTCTTTCACCGCTTCCACAAAAGAACAATATTCCAATGCAACTGTTACAAATTCAATTGTATTGCGTTCATATATCGAATCTCCGTTTGTGCTCATTTCTTTATCCCTTAATTATCAATATGCAAAAGTAGCAAATAAATTAGAAGTATTACATAATGCACATAATTAATCCTTTCCGGCGCTTACAATAATGATTGCCTCCGGAGTAGAGGAGTACATACAAAAAGGCCCCGAATCCTTATAACGGATTGCGGAAGCCTTTCCACCTCAATTTCTATCAACCTAAGTACGTTTTGAGTAGTCTGCTACGTGTACCTTGCCTTAATCTCCTGATTGCTTTTTCCTTGATCTGGCGGACGCGCTCACGTGTGAGGTCAAAATTGTCGCCAATCTCTTCTAATGTCATCTCTTGACAGCCAATACCGAAAAACATTTTGATAATTTCACATTCTCTTTCGGTTAAAGTAGCAAGCGCTCGGTCAATCTCTTTTGCCAATGATTCGTTCATCAACGTTCGGTCGGCAATGGGAGCGTCGTCATTCACAAGTACATCTAATAGGTTATTGTCTTCGCCTTCTACGAACGGAGCATCTACGGAGATATGTCTACCGGATACCTTCAAGGTATCGGAAACCTTATCTACCGGAAGATCCAATTCTTCCGCCAACTCTTCCGGAGAGGGTCTTCGTTCGTTTTCCTGTTCGAACTTAGAGAAAGCTTTGCTGATTTTGTTCAGCGAGCCTACCTGGTTCAACGGAAGACGCACGATTCTCGACTGTTCGGCCAGAGCCTGCAGAATAGACTGGCGAATCCACCATACGGCATACGAAATAAACTTGAATCCACGGGTCTCGTCGAATTTCTCAGCAGCCTTTATCAGGCCCAGATTACCTTCGTTAATTAAGTCGGGCAAACTTAATCCTTGGTTCTGATACTGCTTGGCTACCGATACAACGAAACGTAAATTAGCTCTCGTCAATTTCTCTAAAGCCCTACGGTCACCTCTTTTGATTGCTTGTGCTAACTCTACTTCCTCTTCCACAGTAATAAGATCTTCCCGGCCTATTTCCTGAAGATACTTATCTAAAGAAGCGCTTTCGCGATTGGTGATGGACTTCGTAATCTTTAATTGTCTCATTCTATAGATTTATATTGAGAATATGGGGTGCAAAGATAATGATTCTTTTTTGATATTATTGGCTACATGTCTTCAACACGTAGCCAATTAGAAACCTTTAACAAATCCTTATGCCACACATACCAATTCTCTAATTTGCCAAATCAATGGCATAATACCGGGTGCGCCCATTAGGACTAACACCTTTCAATACCAGCAACTGTTCTTCTCCGTTGTTATGCAAAATTCTCTCCACTATCTTTTCAAAGTCGTCCGGAGAAGAAACTTTCTGTTCATTCGCTATCATAATAATAAACCCTTTCGATATACCTACTTCCTTTAGTTTACCATCAAAAACAGCCGCTACTTCTATACCATAACTGATTCCCAGTTCTTGTTTTTGCTTGTCGGATAATTCTTTAAAAGCAGCTCCAAGCAATTCGGCCGCGTCGCTTTTTCCTTTCACTATGTTCGTGTTTCCACGCATATTACGCAGTTCTACTGTAAACGTTTTGGATGTGCCGTTACGGTTTACCGCTATTTTTGCCTTATCGCCCGGACGGAAGCGACTAATACGTTCCTGCAATTCGTTTACCGATTTTACTTTCGTGTCATTCACTGTCACAATGACATCTCCCACTTCTATCCCGGCAGCTTTGGCCGAACTGAATTCCGAAAAATCAGCAACATAAGCGCCTTCCAGCACTTTCACTTTTTCTTTCTGTTCATCCGACAAGTTTTTTACATCCGAGATAACGACACCCAACATCGCCCGTTGTACGGTTCCATATTGTTTCAGGTCGGTAGCCACTTTGCCGGCTATACTGATGGGTATGGCAAAAGAGTATCCGGCAAAATTTCCTGTTTCGGAATAGATAAGCGTATTGATACCCACCAATTCTCCTTTGGTATTCACCAAGGCGCCTCCGCTGTTTCCTCGATTCACAGCGGCATCGGTCTGTATATAGGATGCCACTTTGTCGCGGTCGTCGTCGCCTGTAAATACGCCGCGTCCTTTGGCGCTCACAATACCGGCCGTTACTGTGGATGTCAGGTTAAACGGATTGCCTACGGCCAAGACCCACTCCCCTACTTTCAGCTTATCGGAATCTCCAAACGGGATAGTCGGGAAATCTTTTCCTTCTATCTTAAGTAAAGCGATGTCGGTCGACGCATCCGTACCTACCTGTTTAGCAACGAATTTACGGCTATCATTCAGTGTCACTTCTATTTCGTCTGCTTCTTCCACTACATGATTATTGGTCATCACATAGCCATCGGTAGATATAATCACGCCCGACCCAAAGCCTACGCGAGGTTGTGGTTGGCGTTGGGAGCCACGATTCCCAAACCCGAAAAAATATTCAAACGGGTCGATATATTGCCTTCCTCCCTGCACCCGGCTCTTGGTTGTTGCTTTTATATGTACCACAGCATGTATGGCGCTTTCCGCTGCAATCGTAAAGTCTACGTTTTCGGCTCCTGCCGAACTGTAATTAACCAAACGTACCGGCTGTTTGAAACCATATTCGGATTCGACGGTTGCTTGTGCCTGATTTTTGTTTATCAAATAAATGCTTGTGCCTACTGCAACACTTACACTAATGCCAACAACAATTATAATCCCAAGTACATTTTTCAAGACTCTTTTCATATCTTCATTCTTTTAATTAAACACTTAATTTTAACAACTTTCTTTACGACAAAGAAAACTCAAAAACTGTACATTTATTCTTTCTAAACATCATTTTTCATCACTTTTAACCACTGTATTTCGCACTTAACGGTGATTAACACAAGAATGTCTTACAGTATCGTTGTTTTAACATTCAATAGCTGACAATACGTCGTGCCATTTATATAACAATCAAAAGATATAAAAAGTTCACAAGCGAATCCCCGTACGGTTCATCCGGAAATACGCTTAATGCAAAAGTAAAGGCGCTTACAGCAAACCTTTACTTTTATGCACGGGGGAGGGAAAATTATGGCTGAAAATGTTATCCGTTAAATTCGTCGGAAACAGTCAGTTTGGCTCTTCCTTTTGAACGACGGGAAGCCAACACCCTACGTCCGTTGGCCGTAGCCATTCTGGAACGAAAGCCATGTTTGTTCTTTCTTTTCCTGTTGGAAGGTTGAAATGTTCTTTTCATTTTCTCTTTCTGTATATTTATTGTTTATTCTTCCTACTATTGCATTATCGGGCTGCAAAGATAAATCCTTTTTTTTAATAAACAAACGATTATAAACTAAAGTCTGCTATTCTCCATGCAGTCAAATATTTGCTAATAAAACTTAAATATACGATTATTTGATAGAAAAACTCAATATGTAGTATCATTTCGTCAATGTAATTTCAAGTTAATTCGGCCAGATTGTCTTTTATGTTTATAGATTTTACGTCTTTTGGTAATTCGATGCCGATGTCTCCGGAAAATCATTGCAATGTTTTCCGGAAATCATTGTAGAGTCTCCGGCGAGTCATTGTAATGATTTTAAAAATCATCACAATGACTCGCCGGAGACATGCTTTAGGAAATCTGAAGACACGGCGATTATAAAAATTTCACCTGTAAATAACATTTTTTTACGGAAGCAAACGGGTTATTACAAGCAATTGAATAGAGTATCATATTGCGCTGTATATAGTTAAAT
>JAISZY010000032.1 GCA_031284375.1 Tannerellaceae bacterium
AAAAGAAGTAAAAAACGGCGAAGGCCCTCATCCCATCAAAACGGATAAAGGGTGGTTGCATCTCGCTCACGGCGTTCGGGGCTGTGCCGCCGGACTTCGTTATGTGCTTTATCTTTATATGACCGCTTTGGATGATCCTGCGAAAGTGATTGCGGAGCCGGCCGGCCACTTCATGGCGCCGAAAGGCGCCGAACGAGTCGGAGATGTTTCTAACGTATTGTTTACCAATGGTTGGATCGCAGATGACGATGGAACAATTTACATCTACTATGCTTCTTCCGATACACGAATGCATGTTGCTACGTCAACTGTCGACCGGTTGGTTGACTATTGTTTGAATACTCCCGCCGACGGAGGGCGTTCGAAAACATCTGTTGACGCAATTATAAGTTTAGCGGCTAAAAACAAGGACGCATTGAAAAAATTACAAATGTAATTTGCGATGCACGAAGACGTAAAAAAAAAAGAGCAGGATGCAAACGCTTAAATCGGAATTAAATAAAGAACTTGTTGAAAATATCTTGCCTTATTGGATCAAAAAAACCATCGATAACGAAAACGGCGGTTTCTATGGCCGGATTGATGGACATGAACAGATTCACAAACAAGCCAATAAAGGAGTTGTGTTAAATGCGCGTATCCTGTGGACTTTTGCAGCGGCTTACCGGACACAAAAAGATCCCCAGTATCTCGAAATGGCAGAACGTGCTTTTCAATATATCCGTGAACATTTTATCGATAAAGAACAGGGCGGCGTTTATTGGGAACTCGATTATCGAGGAAATCCGGTAAGTACCCGTAAACAGATTTATGCACAAGGATTTGCCTTGTATGGCTTTTCCGAATTGTATCGTGCAACCGGAAAGCCGGAGGCTTTGGAAGAAGCGCTTGCAATTTACAGCCTGATAGAGAAACATGCATACGATCCTCAATACGGCGGCTATCTTGAAGCGCTCGACCGGAATTGGCAACCGGTCGAAGATATGAAACTGAGCGCTCGCGATGCAAATCTGCCTAAATCGATGAATACCCATCTCCATATTTTAGAACCTTATACCAATCTTCTGCGTATCCGGAGAGATCCTTCGTTGGAGAAAGCGCAAAGAGAATTGATACAAATGTTTTGCGAGCATATCATTTCTCCTAAAACCGGCCATTTAGTACTTTTTTTTGATGAAAAATGGAATGAAAAATCGGAAACTATCTCCTATGGACATGACATCGAAGCGGCTTGGCTATTGTATGAAGCGGCTGAAGTTTTGGGAAACAAAACGCTTCTCGAAAAAGTGAAACAAATTTCTTTATCCGTTGTAAAAGCAGCTTATGAAGGGTTACAAGATGATGGAAGCATGATTTATGAGTCGGAAGGAACACATTTAGATCGTGATCGCCACTGGTGGATTCAAGCCGAAACAGTAGTCGGATCTTTTTACGCCTGTCTGATTTCGGGCGATACATCTTATCTGGAAACAGCTAAGAAAACATGGAAATACATCCAAGAACATATCGTAGATAAAGTAAACGGCGAATGGGTCTGGAGTGCATCTCCCGACGGGATGCAAAATCGATCGGACGATAAAGCCGGATTTTGGAAATGTCCGTATCATAATGCGCGTATGTGTATGGAAATAAAAAACAAAAATTAAAAAATACCGATAATGCGACAACTGTTAGTAAGTGGAATAGATATTGCGATAATCGCAGTCTATCTTGGTTTTTTGATTTTCATTGGACTTTATCTGAAAAAGAAAGCATCCAAGAATTTAGAATCGTATCTTTTGGGTGGCAAATCACTCCCTTGGTATATGCTTGGATTGTCCAATGCTTCCGGAATGTTCGACATATCCGGTACGGTTTGGTTGGTTGCGATTACAGTCGTTTACGGAATAAAAAGTATTTATATTCCCTGGGTATGGCCTGTGTTCAACCAGATATTTTTGATGATTTACCTGTCGGCATGGCTTCGCCGTTCGGAATGTACAACAGGCGCCGAATGGATCGGCTTCCGTTTCGGGAACGACAAAGGCGCTAAATTTTCCCATGCCATTATCGTATTATTTGCCATTATCTCCTGTTTAGGAATGTTAGCTTACGGATTCATTGGAATGGGTAAATTCATTGAGATATTTCTTCCGTTGAAAACCCTGTTTCCGTTTCTCACAGGGCTTCCCGATGCTTATGTTCCTCATGTATGGGGCATTACATTCACGTTGTTCGCAGTATTTTATGCTTTATTAGGCGGTATGATGTCTATTGTTTGGGCTGATGTTGCACAATATGCAATCATGACGTTGGCTGCGATTGCCATTGCGATCATTGCGATGCTGCACATTACCCCCGAAACTTTTCATAATCTTCTGCCCGAAGGATGGATGTCGCCCGGTTTTGGGAAAACATTGACGCTGCATTGGGAAGGCGCTTTTACCGAATTTAATCAGACAATAGCCCATTCGGCCTATCAAATTTTCAGCTTTTTCTTTGGGATGGTTTTACTGAAAGGCATTTTAGCCTCTGTTGCAGGTCCGGCTCCCACGTATGACATGCAGAAAATCCTTTCCACCAAAAGCCCGAAAGAAGCTTCGATGATGTCCGGTTTTGTGAGCATCGTGTTGATGCCGGTTCGGTATTTGATGATTGCGGGAATTGCCGTACTTGGATTGATTCTTTTCAAGGACATTGAGCCGAGCATCCGTAATGTAAACGGTACAATCGATTTTGAATTAGTATTGCCGGCTATCGTCGGACATACGTGGATTCCGGTTGGCTTGACGGGAGTTGTGATTGCCGGTCTTTTGGCCGCTTTCATGTCCACTTTCGCAGGCACGTTGAATGCGGCGCAAGCCTATATCGTGAACGATATTTACATCAAATTCTTCAAACCGGAAGCTTCGCCCAAACAAGCAGCCAACGCCAATTATTTGGTAGGTGTGGTAGTCGTTTTAATCAGTATCTTATTCGGAATATGGGCGCAAGACGTTAATCAAGTATTGCAGTGGGTAACCAACGCTTTGTATGGCAGTTATATTGCTGCCAATATTTTGAAATGGCACTGGTGGCGATTTAATTCCAGCGGTTTTGCGTGGGGAATGGTAGCCGGTTTGGTTCCCGCTTTGATTTTACCGTTAGTTATTCCTTCCATCGTGGCCGCCCTTCCCGAACAATGGGCGCTGTTGAATGAACCGCTGTATTACTTTCCGGTTATTTTTCTGTTTTCTATAATCGGATGTATGGCTGGAACGTATTCCGCGCCGCCTACAGAAGAAAAAGCGTTGAAGAATTTCTACAAAAAAACCCGGCCATGGGGATTTTGGAGTCCGGTACAAGCCAAAGTAGAAGCAGAAGATCCCACTTTCAGGAAAAACAAAAACTTTGGGCGCGATATGTTCAATGTAGCCGCAGGCATTATCTGGCAAACTTGTTTAGTGGCAACGCCTATCTATTTGGTATGCAAAAAATTCACATTTGCCGGTATCGGTTTGATGATTATCATCGTTATGTCCGTCATTCTTTATACGAACTGGTATAAAAAATTGGAAGATTAGCCTCTTTTCCCATACCTTTTTAAAAAATAAAACAAGGGTTGAGATTTTCAACCCTTGTTTTGAACAATTATACCTCTTTTACGGCAGGAAAAATAGCTTTTTCAATCGAATGTTTCCGAAATGCAACGGACACTAAGCCCGTATGCACGGCTACCGCATACCTCGGGAACCACTCTATTGTTATGGGAACTTAGTAAAAATGCGTAGCTTGAGGCTGACACACTACTCCAATAGAAGCCAATCAGGGACGGGCGATGGTGATAATATACCGGTAGAAAAACCATAGCACAAAACAACATCTTCGCCACGGACGGAATATTGGTAAAAACTTGTGAATGGACGCCTTTCACGGTTCTCACATACCGCTTATTGCGGATGAA
>JAISZY010000090.1 GCA_031284375.1 Tannerellaceae bacterium
CGGCTACTCCTGCGGTGAAATTGGCGCTCCATGCTACCAATTCCGAATCTCTTTGAGGAATGTAATCAGGCATACTGTTTAATGTTTATTGTTAATAATTTGTTTGTGATATGCTTTGCGTCTTCCCCGAACGGGAATGGAATGGGCGGCTTGCGGCGGCGAATGTGCGATATGTTTTTGTTCCTGTCATTTTTACTTCATCTTATATTTGAAAATTCAGGCATAACGGTAAAGCAAGCGCCGCAAAGGCAGTGAATGCTTATACCATGACCAATTGATAGTTTTGGCAAAATGTAAAAAAAAGAGGTTACATCGCCCTTGCCGGAAATAAACGATTCGTATCCATCCGGACGTTCCTATCGCTTGTGTCCTATATTAAAATATCTTTTCTATCTTTGGACACTCATTCAAACAAATACGCATCATGTATAAAACATTACGCTTTCTTTACGTGTGTACAATTTCCTGCCTGACAGCGGCGGCAAACAATCCGGAAAGTTGTA
Source organism: Tannerellaceae bacterium (assembly GCA_031284375.1). Lineage (GTDB taxonomy): Bacteria > Bacteroidota > Bacteroidia > Bacteroidales > Tannerellaceae > DFXE01. The sequence goes on from JAISZY010000090.1 coordinate 504, forward strand.
CCAGTATTATGGTAGGAAAAAAGGCTTCGGTCGATGGTTCCGTTATCACAAGCCATACGTGCGACGGTAATTACCGCACCTGGATGAACTGGGTTGCAGCCCAAACCTACGAACGGGATACGGTAACAGGCATATACGAGGGCCTTATGCATACCGAATTTGCAAAAGACGAAACAAAGGTGAAACTGAAAGGCTCTATCCCGCAAGCCCGCGCTACCTACCGTTACCTGAATACGTCCTACCCTTGCCTGAACGAAAAACAATTGGGTATAGGCGAAACGACCATCAGCGGACGCCGCGAACTGATAAACCCCGAGGGGATGTTCATGATAGAAGAACTGGAAAAGATAGCGCTCCAGCGTTGTACAACCGCCCGACAGGCTATCCGACTGATGGGAGAACTCATCCGCCAATACGGATACGCCGACTGGGGAGAATGTCTCACCATTGCCGACCCTAAGGAGGTATGGCACTTTGAAGTCTTCGGCGAAGGCCCCGGTCGAAAGGGGGGCGTATGGGCTGCCGTACGTATCCCCGACGATCATGTAGGCGTATCGGCCAATATACCCCGCATTGCAACGCTGAACCTGAAAGATACTGCCCATTATATGGCCTCGGCCAATGTCTTCGACGTAGCCCGGAATCTGGGATACTGGGACGGGAAAGAGCCTTTCTGCTTCTGGAAAGTTTACGGCGGCGGAAAGAAAGCCTTCAATATACGCGAATACTTTATCCTCTCCCGCCTGGCGCCATCGCTCGGCCTTTCTTACGAAGCGGAAGAGCTTCCTCTCTCCGTCCGTCCGGAAAAGCCCGTAGCCGTTACGGATGTGATGGCGTTGCTGCGACAAACATACGAAGGTACACCCTGGGATATGACGCAGAACCTGAACGGCCCTTCGGCCAATCCTTGGATGACAACCGACATGGTCAATATGCTGAACGGAATAAAAGACAGTACCGTAGTACGCTACCGATTAGTGGCCGTTCCCCAATGTTCGTATTCCCACGTGATACAGCTCCGGGACTGGTTGCCCGATGCCGTGGGCGGCGTTGCATGGATGTCTTTCGACAACCCCGGCCAAAGTCCCCGCTTCCCCATCTTCTGCGGCAATACCGGCCTGCCTGCCTGTTTTGATATCTGCGGTCAGCACCGGTATCGCGAAGATGCGGCTATATGGACCTATCGCCGAACCAATAAGCTGGCCACCGTTCGCTGGGGACAAACCAAAGATGCCATTGCCGGCGCTGTTGCCCATTTCGAAACAAAAGGACAAACCGAACTCCCTTTTATAGAAAGCCAATACAGCAAACTGTATCAGGAACAGGGGGCGGAAAAAGCCGCCGCGTACCTGACCGGCTATACGTCCGACTTCGTAGGCGCTACCCTGCTGCGCTGGAAAGAAATGGGAGATACGTTCTGGGCTACCTTTGCACGCGGATTTTAATCACACTTTAAATCATAGAGAAAATGAGAACATGTATTATCGTTTGTATCGTTGCCTTATGTGCAACAGGGCTTTCGGCCCAGGGTTATCAGTTTACGGAGATAAAACGGATAGAAGCTACGCCGGTTAAGAACCAGGCCTCCACCGGCACGTGCTGGTGCTTTGCTACCGTTTCGTTTATGGAGTCGGAATTATTACGCCGGGGGAAAGGTGCCTACGACCTTTCGGAAATGTTCGTCGTACGACAGAAATACCTCAATCAGGTGCAAGACAACTACGTTCGCCGGGGGAAAGGGAACGTAGGACAAGGCAGCCTCGCCCATACCTTCAAGAACGTTTTCCGGCAGATCGGTATCGTTCCCGAAGAAGTTTATCACGGTATCAATTACGATTCCGACCGCCACAACCATAGCGAAATGGTACGCTATATACAGGCCATTGCCGACGTTGCCGTTCAGGCCAAACGGCGTAGCCCCGAACACTACAAATTGGTAAGTAGCCTGCTGGATATCTATCTGGGAGAATTGCCCGAAACCTTCGCCTACAAAGGGAAAACCTATACCCCCAAAGACTTCGCCGCTTCCTTGGAACTGAATATGGACGATTACATAGAGCTGACCAGCTTTACGCATCATCCTTATTATACGAAATTCGACGTGGAAGTGCCCGACAACTGGGAGCATCAACTGATGTACAACCTCCCGCTCGACGAACTGATCGAAACCATGAACTATGCCCTCCACAACGGTCATACCGTATGCTGGGACGGCGACGTGAGCGAAAAGGGCTTCTCCTTCGTGAACGGAGTAGCCATACAACCGGAAGTGAAGACGATAAGCAACTATGCCTCGACCGACGACCGGGCGCGCTTCGAGAAATTGGACGAGGCCGCACGCTTGGACGAGGTCTTTAAGTTTGAACGTCCTTATCCCGAAGTAAACGTTACGCCGGAAATACGTCAGGAGGGCTTCGAGTCCTTCGTCACTACGGACGACCATCTGATGCACATCACCGGCCTGGCCAAAGACCGGAACGGTACCACCTACTACATCACCAAAAACTCCTGGGGAACCGAACGCAACGCCTTTGCCGGATACCTGAATATGTCCGAAAGCTTCGTCCGAGCCAAAACCATCTACATCATGGTGCATAAAGACGCCATCCCACGCGCCCTTAAAACAAAGCTGGGTATTTGACGAACCTTCATACTGCGAAATGAACAAGATAGTAAAGAAAGAACAATTCTCAGCCCAAGTGGTGATGCTGGAAGTGGAGGCGCCCTTGATTGCCCGCTCCCGGAAGGCAGGCCACTTCGTTATCGTAAAATTGGGAGAAAAGGGCGAACGTATCCCTCTTACCATCGCCGGAGCGGATACGGCAAGGGGTACCGTTACGCTGGTGATACAGGCCGTAGGACATTCGTCTAAAAAGATATGCGCCCTGAACGAAGGCGATGAAATAACCGACTTGGTAGGCCCGCTGGGACAGGCTACCCATATCGAGCAGGTAGGGACCGTGGTCTGCGCCGGAGGAGGCGTAGGCGTCGCCCCGCTGCTGCCTATCGTGGAAGCGCTGCATCAGGCCGGCAACCGGGTTATTGTCGTCTTGGCCGCCCGAACCAAAGAGCTTATCATCCTGGAAGAACAGATGCGCGCTCACTCCGACGAGGTCATCCTCATGACGGACGATGGTTCCTACGGCACGAAAGGATTAGTCACCAACGGCGTGGAGAGCGTTATCCTGCGAGAAAAAGTAGACCTGTGCGTTACCATCGGCCCGGCCGTTATGATGAAGTTCGTCGCCGCCCTTACCAAACGATACGAAATCCCTACCGTCGCTTCGCTCAATACCATCATGGTAGACGGAACCGGCATGTGCGGCGCCTGCCGGATAACGGTGGGGGGAAAGACGCGCTTCGTGTGCATAGACGGCCCCGAATTTGACGCCCATCAGGTAGACTTCGACGAGATGCTCGTAAGGCTCAAGGGATACGACCAAGAAACGCCGGCACACGATGCTTCCAACGACTTAAAGAAGGCCATGAAAAACAAAGAACGCGTTGCAATACCCCGCGTCCGTATGAACGAATTGGACGCCGACTACCGCAGCCGCAACAAGGAAGAGGTAAACCTCGGACTCACGGCCGAACAAGCCATGCAGGAAGCCGCGCGATGCTTGGATTGCCCCACCCCCTCGTGCATAACGGGATGCCCCGTAGGCGTACAGATTCCTACGTTTGTCAAACACATCGAGGCAGGGAGATTCTTAGAGGCAGCCCGGACGCTGAAGGAAACCAGCGCCCTGCCTGCCGTTTGCGGACGAGTCTGCCCCCAAGAGAAACAATGCGAAGCCCAATGTATTCATCGGAAGATGAAAAAGGAACCGGTGGCTATCGGCTACCTCGAACGATTTGCTGCCGACTACGAGCGAGAAAGCGGACAAATGGCCGTGCCCCACGTAGCGCCGCCTAACGGTATCCGGATTGCCGTGGCCGGCTCCGGCCCGGCAGGGCTTTCCTTTGCCGGAGATATGGCCACGATGGGATACGAGGTGACGGTATTCGAAGCGCTGCACCAAATCGGCGGCGTGCTGAAGTACGGCATCCCGGAGTTTCGCCTCCCCAACCGCATCGTAGACGTAGAGGTGGATATCCTCAAGCAAATGGGCGTGACCTTTGTCTGCAACTGCATCGTAGGGAAGACCATCCGCTACGAAGACCTCCGGGAGCAGGGCTTCAAAGGCATCTTTGTGGCCAGCGGAGCGGGATTGCCCAACTTTATGAATATCCCCGGAGAGAACCTTACCGGCGTAATGTCGTCCAACGAATACCTGACGCGCGTCAACCTCATGGACGCCGCCAACCCCGAAAGCGACACCCCCGTATGGATGGGCAAAAACGTGGCCGTGATAGGTGGCGGAAATACGGCGATGGACTCCGTACGCACCGCCCGGCGTCTGGGCGCCGAACGAGCCATCATCGTTTACCGGCGCAGCGAAGAAGAAATGCCGGCCCGACTCGAAGAAGTGAAACATGCCAAAGAGGAAGGCGTAGAATTTCTTACGCTCCATAACCCCATCGAGTACATAGGCGATGAAAAAGGACATGTTCGGCAGATGCGGCTCCAAAAGATGCAATTAGGCCAACCGGACGCCTCCGGACGCCGACGCCCCGAACCCATCGAAGGAGCCATCGAAACAGTAAGCGTAGACGAAGTAATCGTAAGCGTAGGCGTATCGCCCAACCCTCTTATCCCAAGCTCCTTCCGGGGATTGCAGGTAAGCCGGTGGGGTACCATCGTTGTAAACGAAGCAACGATGCAATCCGACTTGCCCGACGTATATGCCGGAGGCGATATCGTGCGCGGTGGCGCTACCGTGATTCTGGCCATGGGCGACGGACGCAAAGCTGCCGCCGCAATGAACGCCGCATTAAAAGAAAACGTATGATGAGACTTTCCTTCCTCACCCTGTGCCTGTCGTCCCTCCTCCTGGGGACGACGGACATAGCAGGGCAATCCTACGCCGAGCTGATAGAGAAAAGCTACGATTATGTGGAGAACAACAACCTCCCGGCCGCCGAAGCGAGCCTGAAAGAAGCCCTGCGACAAGAACCGGCCAATCCCAACAACTATGCGCTCCTCACCAACTTAGGCACCATCCAGCGCCGGCAGCAAAAGAAAGAAGAGGCTATCCTCTCCTATACCGCCGCCCTGAGCCGCCAACCTCAAAACGCTATGATACTGGAAAACCGCGCTTCTCTCTATCTGGAAATGGGGGAAACGGAAAAGGCGCTGAACGATTATCATCTTATCCTCCTCCATAATCCCATCCGCGAGGAGGCGCTTTACCACAGGGGGCTTATTTACTTGCAACAAAAGAATTACCTCTGGGCCGAACAGGACTTCGACAAGATGCTGGAAGTAAACAACGCTTCTTTCTACGGACGATTGGGGCACGCTATCTTGGAAAAAACCCGCGGTAATTACGACGAAAGCGAACGGATATACAACTACCTCATCGACAAACTTCCCCGCGAATGGCAACTCTACCAAGGACGGGCCGAACTTTACTTCCTGACGGGCAAAAACGGAAGGGCGCTGAACGATGTAAACAAAGTGTTTTTCGAGTCCGAACCCGATGCCGCCCTCTACGTGCTCCGGGGTAAAATAAAGCTGGCGCTGTACGAACGCGAACCGGCTGCCGCCGATTTCCGGAAAGCCCTCGAAATGGGCTACGACCCTCAAGTTATAGCAGAACTCCTCCGCATAGCAGGACGCTGACGTCCTTCCCGCTTTCGTTCTTCCCTCCTTCCCGCTTTCGTCCTTCCCTCCCTCCTTCCTTCCCGGCTTGCAGATACATATCTTCACAGTATCGAGAGACTCGTTACCGGTAACGAGCCTCCT
>JAISZY010000176.1 GCA_031284375.1 Tannerellaceae bacterium
TACAATCTTTTTTTAATCGCCCAAAAGTACGTATTTTTTATCAGTGATTACCCATATACCTTACCCATAAAGTTTCCTCCTACTCTATAGATAATTTGAAAAGCAGCAGTCGTTATGACCAGCTGTTCCGCCGTCGGCACATACTTGTACTTCCGGGGAGATAACAAGAACTGCCGAGACAACAAGGGCTGCCGGGGAACAAGTCCTCCATCTCCTGATTTCCCAACGTTACCCAGCTATTTCCAGGCAAAATGGAGCGTTTCTTCTTTCTGGACGAGTAACGGAATCAAGCAGAGGTTATCAATATATAGACCCTGTTATCTCAAGAAACAGATTAATTCAAGCGAAAGAAATAAGAAAAACATTATAAAATGTCGTAATCCCAAAATAATTAATTTAATTTGTGACTCAAATGGGGTGAATGTACCCTTTCTAAATAATATGCAAGCGAATATGAAGGACACTCATGAAACTAATTTACCAATAGAGGAATCCGGTGAATTGGAAGAAACTAAGGCTTCGGCTACCATGCCGGAAGGCGCTCCGGAAGAAACACAGGTGGAGGAAAGTATTGTAATAGAGGATGCAACAACATCTGAAAATGTAGCGATAGCTCCTGTAACCAATGATGTTCCCGGAAGAATAGTACTTGTGAATAACACTAAGTTGACAAAGGAAGCAATCCTCAGTAAACTGACGAACTTGGTAAATGCTTCGGTAGATACCACACGAAATGATGTGGAATTACTCAAACAAGCATTTTACAAGATTCACAAGCTTGAAGTGGACGAACGAAAAAAGGCATTCATCGAAGGGGGTGGAGAAGAAAAAGATTTTCAGGCACCTGAAGATGAAATAGAAACGAAAATAAAAGCTCTTCTGAATGACTATAAAGAAAGAAAATCCACCCTCTATGCAAAAGAAGAACAAAGAAAAGCAGCCAACTACGCGCTGAAGCTCCAACTTATCAACCGAATAAAAGAACTGACGGAAAGCCAGGAAGACTTCAACAAACTTTATAACGAGTTTAAAGAAATCCAACAAAGATGGAAAGAAGCCAAACCGGTTCCACAAGAACACGCAAACGAGCTGTGGAAAAATTATCAGGTTTATAGCGAACGGTTTTACGACCTGATTAAAATAAACCACCAATTCCGCGATTACGATTTCAAAAAAAACATGGATTTTAAAACCGCTCTTTGCGAAATAGTGGAAAAACTGGAACACGAGCCAGACGTCGTATCGGCATTTCACCAGCTACAGAAACTGCACCAGCAATGGAGAGAGATCGGACCTGTCGCCAAAGAATTTCGGGAAAGCCTGTGGGCACGCTTTAAAGCGGCTTCTGCCAGTATAAACAAACGGCATCAAGAACATTTCGAACAACTCAAGTTCAAAGAACAAGATAACCTGAAAGCCAAAATAGCTTTTTGCGAACAAATTGAAAACATTGACTACTCTCTACTGAAAACAATCAAAAACTGGGATGCCAAAAATGCAGAAGTAATCGCTGCACAAGAAAAATGGAAACAAATAGGCTTTGCTCCCAAAAAACATAATGTAAAAGTATTTGAACGGTTTCGCTCCGCTTGTAACGTATATTTCAGCCGGAAAGGAGATTTTTTCAAAAACATAAAAGAAGGAATAGACAAAAATCTTGAACTGAAAAAAAACTTGTGCGAAAAAGCAGAAGCGCTGAAAAATAGTACCGACTGGAAAGAAACGACCGAAAAACTGATGGCCATGCAGAAAGAATGGAAAACAATCGGACCTGTCCCACGCAGGTACTCTGATGCAATCTGGAAGCAATTCATCTCTGCGTGCGATTATTTCTTTGAACAAAAGAATAAAAACGTATCGTCGCATAAAAACCCGGAACATAGCAACCTGGCCGCTAAAAAAGAGCTGATCGGCAAGATAAACAACGTGGATACATCGTTGGAACACAACGAAGCGCTCAACCTGATCAAGGAATATATGACACAGTGGAACGCTATCGGATTTGTCCCCTTCAAAGAAAAAGACAAAATATATAAAGAATATCACGAAGCTATTGACAAACAGTTTGATAGGCTGAAAGTAGATCAAAACGACCGCAGGATGCAAACATACCGAAGCAACCTGAACGATATAACAAGCGGAGAAAAGGGAAAAGGAAAACTATACGGCGAACGAGATAAACTTATGCGAACCTACGAACGAATGAAAAGCGACTTGCAGACGTATGAGAACAATATCGGCTTCCTCAGTATATCCTCTAAAGGAGGAGGAGGACTCGTCAAAGAAATGGAACGCAAGATTGAAAAACTCAAAGAAGAAATGGCTCTTATTATCAAAAAAATAGATGCTATTGACGAAAATCTGGAGTAACAAACAATCAAAACTACATTATTACAATCCGGGACATGAAACGGCGGTATGGCAAAATTCAACGCATTACACGCCGCCGGCCAGCGTCCGTGCTATCGTAAATGACTTGGCGCTTCTGCCGGCTTGGTATGCAGACGAAGGAGATTATGTTTTTATCAGCAGACCGGAACAACAACTTAGTGATTGGTTGCCGATGCCTGTTCATCTCTTTGCCACTCCTCTTACAAGAAAAGAAATCAGAACGAATGCAGCCCTCCTCCCCCGTATGGAAGCAGCGCCATGGGGGCTGTCGCCCCAAAGTGTCCACCTGTTTGAAGAACTAAAACAAAAGGAAGGGTTAAACATCGACTGCCCTGTCTGGAAAAACGAATATGTAACCCTCACAAACCGGCAGACAGCTGCCGGCTGTCTGGCAGAAATACAGCAATCCCTGCCCCATATCTCCTTCCCTGCCCCACCTGTCTTTTTGTCGCAATTGGAAGAAGTCGAAGATTATTTGCACTGGCATACAGGCCCTTTTGTTTTGAAAACGCCTTACTCGTCCTCGGGCAGAGGGTTGCTTTGGGTAAATGAAAAACGACTGAACGATTCCGAACGGAAACAAATACATGGAATCATACGGAAGCAACACACCGTAAGTCTGGAACAGGCATTGGATAAAGAAGCCGACTTCGCTATGGAATTTTATTCCGATGGAAAAGGAAGCCTGCGTTACGAAGGCTTGTCGATATTCATAACCAACCGACGGGGAGCATACAAAGGAAACAGACTGCAAACGCAATCCGCCCTGTGGCAACAACTTCTGAAATATACCGGAGAAGATACACTCAATAGCATACAACAATCTGTCTCCGACGTGCTTTGCCATACGTTTGCCTCCCGGTATACCGGATATTTGGGAGTCGATATGCTTGTATATAAAAAAGATAAAGAATCGTTCGGCATCCACCCTTGTATAGAAATCAACTTGCGCTACACAATGGGGTTAACGGCCATCCGCCTCTTTGAGAATCACATAGACAGCAGCGCAGAAGGAATTTTCAACATCTTGTGCGAAAACACCCCACACCTCGCATACGAACAACATATATTAATGAAGCAAATGTATCCCCCGACATTCAAGAACGGCAGACTACAAAAAGGTTATCTCTCCCTTTGCCCCGTAACAACCCACACACGCTACACGGCTTGCATTCTGGCAAAATAAAAAAACATCCGTTTCATCAAAAATATAGTAATAAACAAAACATCTGAAATAGCGACAACGGCACTGTTGTAGATGTGAAAAGGATAAGCGAACTTTGCCAACCACAAACATTTAATAAAGACAGAACTGTATGTTTGATAAAATCTTATATCTTTGTCAGGTTTTTGATAAGTAATACGGATTTTATGGCAAATACAAGAAGGCTCTTTTTTACTCTCTTCTTTGCTTTTTTCGTAGTTGGCAGCCTTCTCGCTCAAGGCAAAACGTTCACAATTAGCGGGAACATACGAGACGGGAATAATGGAGAAGACCTCATCGGAGCAGAGGTCGTTATCGAAAGGACACGTACCGGCGTAGTGTCAAACGCTTACGGATACTACGCCCTAAGTTTGCCCAAGGGAAGCTATACACTTGTATTTTCCTATATCGGATACCTCAGAAAGGAAATAAAGATAGACCTGTCTGCCGACTATAAACTCAACATCAACCTGGAAACAGATACACGCGAATTGTCGGAAGTCGTTATTTCGGCTGAACGAAAGAACATTAATGTCGTCAAAACGGAAATGAGCGCCGAAAAACTCTCGGCCAAAGCCATCAGAAGCATCCCAGCGTTGATGGGAGAGGTAGACGTCATCAAGGCCATACAACTACTACCGGGAGTGCAATCTACGTCTGAAGGCTCGTCGGGATTCAGCGTACGTGGCGGAGGGCATGACCAGAATCTCATCCTGCTCGACGAAGCGGCGGTATATAACGCCTCTCACCTGATGGGTTTCTTTTCGGTATTCAACAACGACGCCATTAAGGATGTCACGCTCTATAAGGGAGATATACCTGCCTCATTTGGCGGACGGCTGTCATCGCTACTCGACATCCGATCCAAAGACGGAAACAGCCAGCGTTATGCCCTCACAGGAGGAATCGGACTTATCTCAAGTCGTCTCACCGTAGAAGGACCTTTGGGCAGTAAGTCCTCGGCTATCGTTTCAGCCAGGCGGACATACGCCGATGTGTTTCTTGCTTTTGCAAATGATGAGAATATTAAAAACTCCTCTCTCTATTTCTACGATATGAATGCAAAACTGAATCTCCGGATAAACGATAACAACCGACTGTTTCTGGCCGGGTATTTTGGACGTGATAAATTTGGGACAAACATTGCCGGGATGGCATTCGGAAACAAGACAGCGACGCTACGGTGGAACCATATCTTCTCTCCCAAACTCTTCTCCAACTTCACCCTGATAGGTAGCTTTTATGATTACTATCTGCGAAGCGAGATCAGCTCACAGCTCAGTCAAGAACTGAAATCGGGGTTAGAAGACTATGGCTTGAAAGCCGACTACTCGTACCATCCCAACCCGGCAAACATGCTGAAATTCGGATATAACCTCCTCTATCATGCCTTCCTGCCAGGTGAAGGAGGAGGAGTCGGACAGGAATCTATCATAGGGCGCGTGTCGTTACCTAAGGAATTTGCGATGGAAAACGTACTTTATGTTACCCACGAAACATCCATAGCCGACAAACTGAAACTCAAGTACGGACTACGTTTCTCTACATTCCATAACCTGGCAAATGGCGAAAGCGTAAATTATCTTCAAGACTATCACGTGTCGGAAACAAAAACCTACCGGAAAGGAACCGTATATCATGGTAACGCACAACTGGAACCAAGAGCAGGCCTCACGTATATCTTCAACGACCTGCATTCGATAAAGGCAAGCTACTCCCGGACGGTTCAATACGTACAGTTGGCTTCCAATTCGTCGGCTGGCTCTCCATTAGATATGTGGTTTCAGACCTCGCAGAACGTGAAACCTCAATTATGCGACCAGTTTGCTATTGGCTATTTTCGTAATTTTGCCAACGATACATACGAAGTATCGACCGAAATCTATTATAAGGATATGAAAAACACAGTGGATTTTAAAGATCATGCCAATCTATTGATAAATAAAAATTTAGAACAGGAACTGCGTTTCGGTAAGGGATATTCGTACGGTCTGGAGTTGATGCTGCGCAAAACCCAGGGGCCGCTGAACGGGTGGATTAGCTATACGTTCTCAAAGGGTCGGCGCAAGATAGATGATGTCAACAACGGAAAGGAGTATCGCTCTCCCTACGACAAACCTCATAACATCTCCATTGTAGGAACTTACGAATTGTCTCCGAAACTGTCGGTTTCCGCCAATTGGGTATATGCCAGCGGCACCCCCGTCACTTACCCTACGGGACGTTTTCAGATAGAAAACACCTATGTCCCAATCTATTCCGGGCGCAATGAATACCGCTATCCGGCCTATCACCGCCTCGATCTGTCGCTGACTTGGCAATTATCCAAGCCTGGACGTCCCTTCAGGCATGAACTGAACTTCTCTATCTACAATGCTTACGGCAGAAAAAATGTTTGGACGATTCTGTTCAGGCAAGAAGACACGCAGCCCGACGTTTCGTATGCCGAAAAAATATATTTGTTCACTTTCATCCCGTCAATCACATGGAATTTCACGTTTTAAATCGCAAAACCGTTACAGTCGCATTTGTCTGCTTTCTCTTTGCCGGTTTCTTCTCGTGCGAAGAGCGAATCAAGATAGATACTGCCGCTTCCGCTCCGCGGTTGGTTATCTACGGATATATTACGACCGACACCCTACGGCACGCTATCCGTATCACCCGCTCGTCGGATTATTTCTCAACCGGGAAACCGGAAGGTATATCGGGCGCCATCGTCGGCATCCGGCATAAAGACGAAACATATCCACTGACAGAGTCGGCTTCGGAACCGGGACTGTATCAAACAGACGACAACGTAGCCGGGCAAGTGGGCGAAACCTACACTTTACACATATCCTTAGATTTCGACGGAGACGGACAGTTAGAAGAATACGAGGCGGAATCTGTCCTTCCTCCTGTTTCACGGTTGGATTCGATGGCCGTACAACCCTCTCTGTTATCCGACCATCTCTTGGAAATATCCATATGGGGCAGACTGCCCGACCAGGAAGAAAATTACATTAGCGTACACCTTTACTGCAACGATCGCTTAGTGAACGATTCGCTGCAAGGCTTTTCATTAGCCGATGATTTGTTCTTGAAAAAGAAAGAGATTGAAGGACTTTCGGTCCTCTACCTGAACCAGGAAAGAGAGTCGAGCAAACTGACCCCCGGCGACCTGCTTACCTGTCAGATAGAAGGGATCACTCGTGAGTATGCCGACTTTATTTCCAATGCACAATCGGAACACAGAGGCTCCCTACCCTTGTTCAGCTCTCCTCCTGCCAATATAGAGACCAACGTCCACTCCCTTTCCGGAGGTGGCGTCTCAGGTTTCTTCACGGCCTTTTCCATCAGCAGGATTAGTATGATTTACCGGTAATATAATTCACTACTCTGTTACCAAGGAACGATGTTTTTCTATGATGTGACCTTGACGCGCACAGTGGAAGGAAGCCGTTCATTCCGGATAGCTACCTGCTCAATTACATTTTTTGCCAGGGTGCGAAAAGCTATGCCGGCTGGATTACCGGGTATTTGGGCGACGGGGACGCCGCTATCACCTCCTTCACGGATAGACTGTACGATGGGAATTTGCCCCAGCAAGGGAATGTTCAGTTCTTCGGCTAAGCGTTTGCCTCCATCTTTGCCAAAAATATAATACTTGTTTTCCGGAAGTTCCGCCGGGGTAAACCATGCCATATTTTCCACTAATCCCAATACGGGAACATTTACTTTGTCGCCTGTAAACATGCTGATTCCTTTACGAGCGTCGGCAAGGGCAACGTCTTGCGGAGTGCTGACAACGACAGCGCCGGTGAGCGCCAGCGTTTGTACCATCGTCAGGTGGATATCGCTGGTTCCGGGCGGCAGGTCTATCAGGAAATAATCCAGCGCTCCCCAATCGGCGTCGTTAATAAGTTGCCGCAGAGCGTTGCTTGCCATAGCTCCACGCCAGAGTATGGCATTGTCTTTATTTACGAAAAATCCAATGGAAAGGAGTTTCACGCCATAGCGTTCTACCGGCTCTATCAAATCCCGGCCGTTCACATGCGTCATCTGCGGGCGAGCGGCTTCCAATCCAAACATTTTAGGCTGGGATGGGCCGAATATATCGGCATCGAGCAGCCCCACCCGATAACCTGCCTCAGATAAAGCAACCGCCAGGTTGGCCGCAACCGTGCTTTTCCCTACGCCTCCTTTTCCCGAAGATACGGCTATGAGATTTTTCACTCCCGGCAGTAGGTTGTCCGGTTCGGGGCGCTGCGCGTGCCGTGAGACGGCAGTGATATGCTCTCTTATGTCAACGTCTTTGCCCACGTATGTGAGGATTGCAGTCTCTGCCGCTCTGACCACAGATTTAATAAAAGGGTCGTTGGGCTTGTCGAAAAGGAGTGATAAGCTAACTTTGTTTCCTTCGATGCGGATATTGTCGTCCACCATACCTGCCGTTACCAAGTCTGTTCCTGTTCCGGGATAACGCACCTTGGCCAATGCATCCCTGATCATGTTAGGATAAATTGTCATATAAATCGCTCTATCAGTTGTTATTTTCCGGATGCCGGGGCGCTGCGCCTGCTTCGGTTGAAGCTGCGGTAGGCATCCTGTTCTATTTCTATCTCAGGTTCAATGAACGGGTCTCTTTTTTCGCATACGAAGCAGATATACGTAATGTTTATCCCTCGATCAAGCCATTGCTGTTCATAGTAAGTCCGGATAGAGAGTATTTTCCCGACTTCCTCTTCACAATGATAGAGGTCGTCGGTACGAAACAATACGGGAAGGCGATTGGACCTCACCATTTCGGTCGTATAGGCGTACATAAACCGGCTATCAGTCTTCAAGTGTATGATGCCTCCCGGAATCAGTATTTGGTAATACATCGCCATGAAGTAAGCAGAAGTCAGTCGTTTATTTCGTTTCTTCATTTGCGGGTCAGGGAAGGTAAGCCATATTTCCGCCACTTCTCCGGCAGCAAAGAAAGAAGTAATCCATTCGATATGCGTTCTCAGGAAAGCGACATTCGTCATGCCGGATTCCTGCGATTCCTTTGCTCCGCTCCACATCCGGGCGCCTTTGATATCCACGCCAATAAAGTTCTTATCGGGGAATAAGCGTCCTAATCCGACCGTGTATTCTCCTTTTCCGCATCCCAATTCCAGGATGATAGGGCTTGCGTTTTTAAAAAAACGCTCATTCCAATGCCCTTTTAAGTTGAACCCTTCTTCTCTGAGCCTGTCAAACGGATATTGAAATACATGCGGATAACCCGTCATGTCATCAAATTTAGCCAATTTATTCTTTCCCATGCCGCAAAGATAAGCATTGTAAAAGAAAAATCCGGATTTGCAATCCGTTTTGCCGGAAACGGGAACTCTCGAATCTTGTCTGGGAAGAAATAATTGCGTTTCTTTGCATCAAATCTTTAAGTATGGCAAACGAACAGCAAATGACTCTCCGTACGGAGGATTTGGTGAAAAAGTACAGGACGCGCACAGTGGTTAACCATGTCTCTATCCAAGTGAAACGGGGCGAAATTGTAGGCTTACTGGGGCCAAATGGGGCGGGAAAGACTACGACCTTTTATATGACGGTCGGATTGGTGACTCCCAATCAAGGTAAAATATTCCTCAACGATACGGAAATAACGAAATACCCCGTTTACAAACGAGCGCGTAACGGCATTGGATACCTGGCGCAAGAAGCATCGGTGTTCCGCAAAATGACGGTAGACGACAATATCCGCTCCGTACTCGAAATGACCGATACTTCGGAAGCCGAACAAAAAGAAAAATTAGAAAGCCTGATTGTCGAATTTGGACTTACAAAAGTCCGGAAAAACCTGGGAGACCAACTCTCCGGAGGCGAACGCCGGCGAGCAGAAATAGCTCGTTGCCTGGCTATAAATCCTAAGTTTATCATGCTGGATGAACCTTTTGCCGGCGTTGACCCGATTGCCGTACAAGATATTCAAAGCATCGTGGCGCAATTGAAACATAAAAACATCGGTATCCTGATAACCGACCATAACGTGTATGAAACACTGAGTATCACCGACCGCGCATACCTGCTGTTCGAAGGTAAAGTGCTGTTCCAAGGAACGGCAGAAGAGCTTGCAAGCAACGAAGTTGTGCGCGAGAAATACTTGGGAAAAGATTTTCAATTGCGTAAAAAAAACTTCTAGAACCTTCCTGTCCCATCTCATTACTCATTACGAAAAAATCATAATCATCAGTTGAGCCGTAATTACGCGGAGAAACATAGAAAGGG
>JAISZY010000190.1 GCA_031284375.1 Tannerellaceae bacterium
GCCATACGACCCGCCGGTGACGCCCATCTTATCTGCATCAATAAAGTCAAAGGTCTCGATAGCCGCGTCGGTAAACTTCATCAGATCGCGGTAATCTGTTTCTCCGTACTGTCCTTTGACGTTGGCAAAAGCATTTCCTCCGCCGTCGCTTCCGGTTGGGTTCGTAAAGATTACGGCATAGCCCCGATTTGCCCAATATTGCATTTCGTGGAAAAGGCCGACGCCGAAGGCTGTTTTCGGTCCGCCGTGTATATCCAGAATGGTAGGATATTTCTTCCCTTTCTCATAGTTGGCCGGGGGGATGGCATAGCCGATGATTTCAACCCCATTTTCATTTTTGAAGGTGAGAGATAGGGGAGTGATGATGTTGAACTCGCTTAGCAAATGGTCGTTTATGCTGCTCAGCGGCGTCAGAACGCCTTTCTTATCCAGATAATAAATTTCTGTTGCCCGATTCCCTATCATGGCTATCGTGAGGAAGCCTTCTTTATAGGGCAGGTATTCGAGGATAGATTCTTTTCCTTTGTTGACGAAGGAGATGGCGGCGTCTTTGTAGGCTATATGTATCAGCGGGGCATGGTCGGCTACGGTTGTGATGTAGTAAAAGCCCTGTTTGTCGTGCTTAATGCCCGACGAGGTATTCCCCATTTTCACGTCCGATCCGATGCTGTTGCCTCCCCCGAAAGGATCGCCTCCATAGAGTTGGTCTAATTTATTTGTCTTCAAGTTAAGGCGGTAAAACGAGGCGTTGCCTATCTCATTTATATGGGTATTGATCGTGAAGATGACTTCGTCGGGCGAAACGAATGTAAAACCGCCATAGGAAGCCGTTTCTCTCAGCGGAGAAATGTCTGTTACCTTCAGGTCGGAAACGCGCAGATACATCAATTGGTTACCGCGGGGCGCTTTATCCTGATAGGTGTTACTCGTGTAGAGCAAGGTTTGCTTGTCGTCGCTCAAGGTGGCGCCTCCTACGCTTTCAAAGGGAGTGGATAGTTCTTTTATAGCCCCGTTGTTGTAGTAATAAAGGTGTGTCCGCTTCCTGCTGACGTCTCCTCTGCCGTTCGACCAGAAGGGAATTTCGTCGAAAATCCTGTAGATGCTGTTCTTTTCTTTTTCTTTCAACGCTTTGTCCATATCGTTGCCCGATTGCTCCAGCAGGCGGACGAAGTTGTGGTCGTAGCCGGCTGTAAAAAAGAAATGTTGTTCATCTATAAACTTAATATCGCCCACAGAGTAAGGCAGCCGCAGCGCTTCCACCGCTTCGCCCATACGGGGGCTTAACTTGACATAAACCGATAGAGGCTCTCCTTTACGGATACGCTCTTTGTCTTTCGTTTCACGAGCATTTTTGAAAAGAATGCTGCCATCGTCGAACAGATAATAATCGCTTATGTCGTGCGTAGAGGTGAGCGGGCGTACAGAACCGTTGTCTAACTGATAGAGGTCGCTTATGTAACGGTTGTCTTCCACATCGGCCTGCTTGATAATAAAATAGATATTGCCATTCTTTTCCTTGAGATTCGATATCATTTTCACTTCCTTGAAGAAGTCGATCCCGACGGGTTGCTTCCCGTTGACCTCGGCATACGATACGCTCGTTCCCGTCCATAAAATAATTGCTATTAAAGAAAATAATTGCCTTTTCATACGTTTGTTTGTTTGTTTGTAGTTATTATAATCAAACGTAAAGATAGGGATAAAACCGGCACATGATGTTAAAGTACCTTGAATAGGCCGCCTGTCTCACTAATATTGGCTTTATTTGCAACACATTTTAATCATCAATAAATCCTGAAAGAGCATGAAACGCATCCTCCTCCCTGCCATTACATTACTACTATGTATATGTCAAAGTTGTATCAGGGAAGAACCTCCAAGCCCGTATGCCGATATCGACGAATTTGTGCTCCCTGAACATATTATGATTGGGAAAGCTACTATTAATCAGGAACTCATTTCCGCCTTTGTGCGTCTTCATGCCGATGTATCAGCCGTCGTTCCCGTCATTCGTATTTCTGAGGGCGCTTCCATACAGCCTGACGCCCATACGCCGCAGGATTTCCGCAAACCGGTAACCTATATCGTTACGGCTGCCGATGGTAAGCATCAACGCACCTATACCGTGCAACTGACCTCCGTGCCTCTCTATGTCTATGGATTTGAACGCTGGGAAGTGTTAGACAAAAGCAATGCCTATGAAACACCTGTGGAAGACAACCTGACAACTCCCTGGGACTCAAGCAACAAAGGCATCGCCATATACCAACAATATGCCGACGCCTCGAGCTACCCTGTCCATAAGACCACCCACAGCGCCGGCGGAAACTATGCTGCCGAAATGCTCACCCAGGCAGGCCCCGGCCGCATACTTGGCATCGTGAATATTCCTGTCGTAGCCGGTTCGCTCTTTACCGGCGTCCTCTCTCCTCTCAACGCCCTCAAAAACCCCTTACTCGCTACCACGTTCGGGCAACCTTTTGACGAAAAGCCCTTGCGGCTGACCGGGAAATATATCTACAAACCCGGCTCAGGAAGCTATATCGGTTCACAAGGCGTTGCTCATCCGGAGAAACAAGATTCTTGCGCCGTGTACGCCGTATTCTTCCGTTCCGACCATACATTGGAGCGACTCGACGGGACGAACATTCTTACCCATCCCAACATCGTAGCCGTCGCCATGATGCCGCCCGAAGGCCGGAGCGGAACACCGGGAAACAGCTTTGTCTCCTTCGATATCCCCTTCGACTACAAGGGAAATCATACGGTAGATTTTGAGCGAAACACTTATAAATTAACCATCGTTTTCTCTTCCAGCTTTATGGGCGACTATTACGAAGGAACGCCCGGAAGCCGCTTAGTGGTGGACGAGGTCGAAATAAAAACAGAAAAATAAAGACCCATGAAACAGACGCTCTACCTCTTCCTCATAGGCATACTCGCTTCTACCCTTGCCCATGCGCAGCAGGAATCCAACCGGCGCTGGGAGTATAAAATGTTTGCCGGATACAACCTGGGAGCTTCTACCCCTTTACCCCTTCCGGCCGAAATACGCGCGATCCGTGCATGGAGTCCGGGCGTCTCCGGAACGCTGGCCTTCCACGTGACACGCTGGCTCTCGGCTGAATGGGGGATTACGTCGGGATTGGCTATCGACGTAAAAGGTATGTCGGTCGAAGCGGATGTGATGTATATGAACACCAGCCTTGTCGTGGGCGAAGGAGACCATACGGGGACATTCAGCGGCTTGTTTACCGGACGGAACAAGACCAGCGTGCACAACGGATACCTTGTTGTCCCGCTCTTAGCCGCCCGGCGAATAGCGCAGTGCACCTTCCGCCTGGGAGGATACTTCGCCCTGAACCGGGACGCCAAGTTTGAAGGACAGGCCTTCGACGGTTATATCCGCAACGGCGGGCCGGCCGGCGACCGCATCAATGTAGAAATGAGTGCGTTCGACTTCTCAGACCAGATCCGAAAAACAGACGCCGGTCTGATGGCTCTGGCCGACTGGTTTTTTACCAACAAATTAGCCCTGACCGGACAATTCTCCTGGGGACTCCTCCCCCTCTTTCCTTCCGACTTCAACGGCGTCCCCTATAAAATGTACAACATCTATTTTATGGGTGGAATAGCATACAAATTGTAACTAATCAGTCTGTCTGCCGGTCGTCTTTCCCGATTTGATTTCTGTTTTCTTTCGCGCAATTTCTGCCGTCGGAAACTTAGCTGCTGTCTTATAATCATTTGTTCACGTATCCTGCAAAGAGTTTTGTAACCTTCACTCCTTTAGCTCCCCCTTTTTTCAAAACAGGTAAGTAGGGTTAACATAAAATCAATTGTTTTGTTTCAAAACCATACAATTTCGTCGTAGAGGCTTCTGTACAGGCTTGTACAAATAGTCGTGGAAGTTTTCTTGCTTTTGTACAGGTATGTACAAGCAGGCATGAGATTTTTTTTGTCCTTGTACGGCTCTGTACAGGTAGTAGCAGATTTTTTCTTGCCTTCGTACAGGTATGTACAAGGGATCATGAAGTTTTTTTCCCCTTTGTACGGATATGTACAGGTAGTCGTGGAAGTTTTTTAATCCTTGTACAGGTCTGTACAAGGGGTTGTGAGATTTTTTTCCCCTTTGTACATACCTGTACAGGTTGTCGTGAAATTTTGGTCATTCTTCGATAGGCCCGGAAGGATCGTCTTCTTCCTTTTTAGCCCGTCGTCCGGCCCGTTGCTGGAGGAGGTTGCGGTATCTCTTGACAACTTCGTTCCAGCTTACAACGAAATTGTACGCTATGTTGCCATGTTTTTCGGGAGTAAATACTTCATTGCCATTGTGGACTGAGGTATCCAGTTCTTCCGGATCTACGGCGATGTCGCCCCCTAAGCCATCGGCGAGGAGCTTTATATCCAGCAGGTTCATCATGGCCGTGTAGAAGACGTCGATTTCACTGCGTACCTTCCGCAGGTCTTCTTTGGGCTTGGCAAAGCTTTCGTCGTTTCGCATGGAGTCGAAGGAGAGGAATTTCCCTTCCGCCTGGTTGATAGCGGTCGTCCATTCGGCAAGTCCCAGCAGCGTCACGTCGGGGTCGTACGTCTTTGTGCGGAGGTCTTCCAGCAGATTGTAGATGGCGGCCGATTCTTCGGCATGGCTCCCGCTTGCGATAGATTTCTGATACCTCTTCAGCAGGTTGTAAAGCCGTTCGGCGGCCTTTTGTTTGGCGGCGTCGGGCTGCTTGCGGGCGCTTTTCACCGTTCCGTAGAAACCTTGGAAAAGTTCGTCGCGCTTCTTGTCGGCCTCTTCTATTTCTTTCGAATAGACGCTTCTGCGCAACGTTAGCAGAGCCTTGTCTGCCGCGTTGTAGAGCGGGAGGAACAAGTCGAACAGGTTCTTAATACCCATTGCGTTTGCCCCGAAGAAAGAAACTTTGTCTTTGAAGTTGGTGAGAAACTCAAACCATTCTCCGTTGTGCAGACTTCTTAAAGGAATCCTGATAGTTTTCATAGGCGTTTTTTTTATGTATGTTGAAACTGTCAACAAATTTACAAATTCATTATACAAAAACAATATCTTCGCCGTTTTTTTTCATTTTTTTCAAATCCTTCCCGATCCGCTTATCTTTGCAACACGGAAAACACGTTACAGATAAAGAATCAATGCACTCTACTTAATGTCAAAGTAACTTTGTATAAGGAATAAGACACCAGTATCATTTTATCTTTGTTGAAATTCAGCAAAGTCCATTTACCGTTCAGGACATCACCGTCTATCTCCATTATTTTCCCCTCGATAACATAGTTGAATTCACGCACTTCGGTTTCATACCGCGTCTTAAGAACACACTGTCCTTCATTAGTTGTGAAGAACTGGATTAAAACGGAGTTTGCTTCTTTTACCTGCTCTCCATCTGTTACAGATGTTACAAGTTCAGTTCCTTCCCAAGTTGTTTGTTTTAGTGATTCCACACTAAAAACGAAATTGTCTTTATCCTCTTTATCACAACTGACAAAGCTAAACGCACTAATGGATATGAGTAATACCCATGACAAAATCTTTGTTTTCATCTTTCTGAATTTTAATTTACTGGTGTTATTGAAGTCATTTTGACATTTAAAAAAATCAGCACAAAAGGAAGCGTTAATTTTGGAATCGCAAAAGAACAAATAAAAAACACTTCCTATGTACAAAATAGGAAGCAAAGATACGATTATAAATGAGATAATCCCTCATTTATCGGTTGCAAAGCGAGAATACAAGACAAAGAGTTGTAAGGAAAATCAACCGCCTCGATACCTTGGGGGCGGTTGATTTAATTTAAAAGAACCGTACAGCCGGATTTTAATGCTTTTGGATTCGCCTCCCGAAGCGCCCGAAGGAGATAAGATCCTTCAGGCACGGTTTGCTTTACATTCTCCAATCTTGGGAAAGAAACGGAGATTTCCGTCATAGAATTATTTCCGGAATCATGTGTTGAATAAAATCACCTACTTCGGAGGTGGCGTAAGCCCGGCCTTCGCGAACGATGTCTTCGGTTACGATGCCGGCTTCCATCGAAGCGGCGACGGAGCGTCGGATGGTCTCGGCTTCCTCCGGAAGCTCAAAGGCATACTCAAACATCAGGGCAGCGCTCAGGATGGTAGCCAAAGGGTTAGCGATATTCTTCCCGGCAGCTTGCGGATACGAACCGTGAATAGGCTCGAACACAGAGGTATGGACGCCAATGGAAGCTGAGGGCAACATGCCCAGCGAACCGGTAATAACCGAAGCCTCGTCGGTGAGGATGTCGCCAAACATGTTTTCCGTCACCATCACATCAAAGCTTTTGGGCCATTGGATAAGGCGCATCGCAGCGTTATCGACAAACATATACTCTGTTTCCACATCAGGATATTCTCT
>JAISZY010000227.1 GCA_031284375.1 Tannerellaceae bacterium
AAAACATAACGTTCGACGTCTCCGGTTTGAAAAACGGCCTCTATATCCTGCACGTTCACGACGGGATGGCGGAGAAACCGGAAATACATAAAATTCTTGTACGTCATTAAAAACCATCGCCGGCTCCCGAACCGGAACAGCCCCAACTGTCGGACTTACCCCCCGAAGTATGCAGGAACCGGTCGGGCTTTCTTTGAATTTGAATCATAGGGCGCACTCGCGAGGTGTGTCCTATGATTTTTTTCTCTATCTTTGGGCGCTCGCCAGACAAATGTTGGCGTAAAGAACTAAACGAGAATACGTTTTTAAAATAAGGAAAGATATGGCGAAAATGAAAGGGACAGTCGTTGTTCATACCGAGCGCTGCAAAGGATGCAATCTTTGTGCGGTAGCTTGTCCGTCGGAGGTATTGGAACTACACCCGCGCGAGGTGAACAGCAAAGGCTATCATTATGTTTATATGAAGAAACCGGACGATTGCATTGGATGTGCCAATTGCGGATTAGTATGTCCGGATGGATGTTTAACCATTTATAAAGTAAAGCTTAATTGATGGAAGACGTAAAATTGATGAAAGGAAATGAGGCGATTGCTCATGCGGCTATCCGGTATGGAACGGATGGATATTTCGGATATCCTATCACTCCTCAATCCGAAATTATGGAAACACTCATGGGCGAGATGCCTTGGAAAACTACGGGAATGGTCGTCTTGCAAGCCGAAAGCGAGATTGCTGCTATTAATATGGTATACGGAGGTGCAGGAAGCGGCAAACGGGTGATGACTTCGTCGTCCAGTCCGGGTATCAGTCTGAAGTTAGAAGGAATCTCGTATATAGCTGGCGCCGAATTACCCTGTTTAATTGTAAATGTGATGCGAGGCGGTCCGGGTTTGGGCACCATCCAGCCCAGTCAGGCGGATTATTTCCAGACCGTAAAAGGCGGCGGACACGGCGATTATCGTCTCATTACGCTGGCGCCAAATTCGGTGCAGGAAATGGCCGACTTTGTAGCCTTAGGTTTCGACCTTGCCTTCCGATATGCGAATCCGGCCATGATATTGGCCGACGGTATCATCGGCCAGATGATGGAAAAAGTGATATTGCCCCCCCATCGCCCCAGGAAAACGGAAGCCGAAATACGCCGGGAATCCCCTTGGGCCGTGCAAGGTAAGCTGAAACAAAATAAAGTGAATGTGATTACTTCGCTGGAATTAGACCCGGCCATCATGGAAGAGAACAATCTGCGTTTTCAGGCCAAATACAGGAAGATAGAAGAAGCGGAAGTGCGATACGAAGAGTTTCTGTGCGAAGATGCGGACTATTTGCTGATAGCTTTCGGCTCGTCGGCCCGTATGTGCCGGAAAACGGTAGAACTGGCCCGCGAGGAAGGTATTCGTGTGGGACTGTTGCGCCCGATTACGCTGTGGCCGTTTCCCAAGAAAATTATCGAAACGTATGCCGGCAGGGTGAAAGGGATGCTGTCGGTAGAACTCAATGCCGGGCAGATGGTAGAAGACGTTCGTCTGGCCGTAAACGGAAAAGTAAAGGTAGAACACTTCGGACGCTTGGGCGGAATCGTGTTCACGCCGAATGAGATATTAAATGCATTAAAAGAAAAAATAGTATAAGCCTTATGATGCGCGGAAGTAGAACAGACGAATTATTGTCGATTATATTCATCCTGCTGGCTGTAGCCGCAGGTGTTTGTTATTTTGCGGTAACCAACCGTATGGTCTTTTTGGTGGTAGGCGGCGTGGCGGTTCTGTTCAGACTTGTACAGTACGCGCTTCGCTTTTTTAATTAAGAACCGACAAGATTTATGGAACGTATCGAAATAGAAAAATCCGAAAACCGGGTATACGGAAAACCCGCATTGATGAACAACACCCCCATGCACTATTGCCCCGGCTGTAGCCACGGCGTGATACATAAACTGATAGCCGAAGTGGTAGAGGATATGGGAATAGAAGAACAAACCATAGGCGTTTCGCCCGTAGGATGCGCCGTGTTTGCCTACAATTATATAGA
This sequence comes from Tannerellaceae bacterium, assembly GCA_031284375.1. GTDB lineage: Bacteria > Bacteroidota > Bacteroidia > Bacteroidales > Tannerellaceae > DFXE01. The sequence goes on from JAISZY010000227.1 coordinate 2,030, forward strand.
TATCGACTGGGTGGAAGCCGCCCACGGTCGCGCTCCGGCCGTAGCGACTGCCCTGAAACGCCTCAACAGAGAAAAGATGATTTTTACCTACCAGGGCGACGGCGACTTGGCTGCCATCGGGACGGCCGAAACGATTCATGCCGCCAATCGTGGCGAGAATATTGTAATCGTCTTCGTAAACAATGCCATCTACGGTATGACGGGCGGACAAATGGCCCCTACTACCTTGGAAGGTATGCCTACGTCTACCTGCCCTTACGGACGCGACGTGGCGCTGAATGGCTATCCACTGAAAATAGCCGATTTGCTGGCACAATTGGAAGGCACCTGTTTGGTAACCCGCCAAAGTGTACATACGGCGGCGGCCGTACGGAAGGCAAAGAGAGTATTGCGGAAAGCCTTCGAAAACTCGATGGCAGGGAAAGGAACCTCCGTTGTAGAGTTTGTCTCCACCTGCTCTTCGGGATGGAAAATGACCCCCGTTCAGGCTAACGTATGGATGGAAACCCACATGTTTCCGTTCTATCCTTTGGGCGATTTAAAGAATGTAGAATAAAACAAATCAACAGCATGAAATCTGAAATTATTATAGCCGGCTTTGGAGGACAGGGAGTTTTGTCGATGGGAAAGATATTAGCTTATTCCGGCCTTACGGAAGGAAAAGAAGTGAGTTGGATGCCTTCTTATGGCCCGGAACAACGAGGCGGAACGGCTAATGTAACGGTGATTCTCAGCGACGACCCCATCAGCTCTCCGATTCTGAACGAATACGATGTGGCTATCATACTAAACCAACCGTCTTTGGATAAATTTGAAAGCAAGGTAAAATCCGGCGGTATTCTCATCTACGACGGCTATGGCATATCCGGCGCAATCAAACGCAAAGACATCCGCATTTATCGGGTGAACGCTATGGACGCCGCTACGGAAATGAAGAACGAAAAGGCTTTCAATATGTTGATATTAGGAGGATTGTTGAAAGTAGTTCCGATGGTGAAATTGGAAAGTGTACTCTTAGGATTAAAGAAATCTTTACCCGAACGCCATCATAAACTAATACCCATGAACGAAGCCGCCATCAAAAAAGGTATGGAGATTATTTGTGAGATGTAAGCAGTGACAAAGATGAAGTATTGTCTCTACATACTTATTTTTCTAACTGTTTCGACTACAACGTGGGCGCAAGACCGGGGAGGAAGTCTGAGGGACGTGCCGGACAGTTTATTGTTTGCCGACAGCGTAACGTTGGAAAACAAACGCATTACAGCATACCGTCTGACCCGCTCTCTGGGAGATTCTTATATCGCTCCGATGGATACCGACCGTTTTAATTACGGAAATTCCACATTGGTAGAAGGTAGGTCGATTGCCGTAGGCTATTTGGCCAATGTCGGTTCTCCCGCCCGGACAAAGATTTTTTCGGAACGAAAAGAAGCCCGCGACTATATCTATGCCGATGCTTACGATTACTATATCACAACACCGGAAAATGCGTATTACTACGACACCAAACTTCCCTATACGCACGTTACGTTTGCACAGGCCGGTTCGTCTTTAAACCGAGAAGACCGGCTGAAAGGATTCCTTACCTGGAATTTCGGAAAGAAAATAAATGTAGGGGCAGAGATGGATTATATCTATGGACGAGGCCAGTATTGGGCAAACGGGAACAAACTTTTGAGCTATCGTTTATTTGGCAGTTACCGTTCCGACCGGTATGAATTAAATGCCTATCTGAATAACTATAATTTTGTGAATTACGAAAACGGAGGATTAGAAAACGACCGTTACATTACGCATATAGAAGAATTTACCGTAGGCAGGCAGTCTCCGCCAAGGAAAGAATATCCTGTTCGGTATTACGACACATGGAACCGTATACGAGGTAAACAGTATTATTTTTCGCATCGGTATAATTTAGGTTTTATGCGGCAAGTGGGAGAAGCGGACGAAGAAGGAAATTACAGGGAAATATTTATCCCCGTTACCGGTATTATTCATACGTTCGAGTACGAAGATAATAGCCGGCGCTTTATTTCTAACATGCCTTCGGAAAGCATAGACAGCCGCTACCTTGTTCCCGCAAACGAAGAAGAGGGGTATAATCCGAATTTTCGGAGGCTGAAGTACGTATATGGTATCGACGAAAGCTTGAACGACGTGTCTTCCGCATGGAATCTGAAGAATACGGTAGGACTCTCTATGCGGGAAGGATTTCAGGATTGGGCAAAATTTGGTCTTACCGCCTTCGCTACGTTTGAAAAAAGAAGATTCAAACTCCCGGCGCGTATTCCCGGCCTTACTTACGACGAAGTAAACGGTAGCGGAGAAAATCCTCAACCTGCCACTTTAGACTATCCGCACTCCGAAATACATGACGAATTTTCCATGTACCTGGGAGCCGATTTGTCTAAAAAAAGAGGCGCCGTACTTACTTACAACGCTCGTGGAGAACTCTGTATGTTTGGGAATGATTTGGGAGAGTTTCGAGCAAGCGGAGATTTGCAAACAACCTTTTCTCTCTTTGGCAAGGAAGCCTTTATCAAGGCCAATGGTTATTTAAGAAATGTAACGCCGGCGTTTTTCCAGCGATATCACCATTCGCGCTACTTCTGGTGGGATTCGCAAACCGGAACGCTGGATAATACGCAACAGTTTTACGCCGGGGGCGAGGTGTACCTGGGTTCAACGCAAACCACCCTGTCGGCCGGCGTGGAGAGTATCCAAAATTATATTTATTTTAATTTGAAAGGTCTTCCGGAACAATACCGGAGCAATCTGCAAGTTATATCTGCCCGTTTGAAACAAGATATTCGTTCCGGTGCATTCGGCTGGGAGAATGAAGCCGTTTTCCAGTTAAGCAGCAAAGAGGATGTACTTCCGCTTCCCCAAATCAGCGCCTATTCAAATATCTATGTCCATTTTAAATTAGCCAAAGTACTCACCTTACAAGTAGGAGCCGATGTGCATTATCATACCGAATACTATGCTCCGTATTACGAACCTGCCACGCAGCAGTTTCAGATACAGAACGAAAAGAAAATCGGGAATTATCCCCTGATAAACGGCTATGTGAATTTTCATTTGAAACAAGCCCGTTTTTTTGTTGAATTATATAATCTTGGTTCAACCTTTGTAACGCCCAATTACTTTTCTCTGTTGCATTACCCGCTTAATCCGATGACACTGAAATTAGGTATAGCGGTTGTATTCAATAATTAAGTTGCTATGAAATCCCCCCGCAAGTATATAATCCTCCTCTTCTTAGTTGCGCTCGTTATGTACATCTTGCGGAAACCTACCCCGCAAGACGTTTCCCCTCGCGATTATGCAGAGATAAAGGAAGAAGGAATACTCCGCATCATTACCGAATATAGTCCTTCCGGATATTATATTTCCGGAGATACAACCGAAGGATTCCAATATGAATTGAGTAAGGCTATTGCCGAAGTATCCGGTTTGGAAGTGCATACCCGGTTGGAGATGAGTCTTACCGAAAGTTTCAGAGTTTTGGAAACGAATGAATGCGACATCATAGCGCAAAATATCCCCATCACAAGTGAAATGAAAGAACATTATTTGTTTACCGAACCGATCGTTTTGAACAAACAGGTTTTGGTGCAACGAACAGCCGATGCCAATGGCGGCATCGAGCCGCTCCGGAATCAGTTGGATTTGGCGGGAAAGACCATCCATGCCGCCAAAGATTCGCCGGCATTGCTCCGCTTGAAGCATTTGGAACTCGAAATCGGCGATTCCGTTCATGTAGTGGAAGACGATACCTATTCTGCGGAGCAACTAATTATAAAAGTTGCCAAAGGAGAAATAGATTACGCCGTATGCGATAGACAGGTGGCTGTTACCCTGAAAGATGAATTGCCGGAAATAGACTTAAATACCGACATAAGTTTTACTCAGCAACAAGCCTGGGCGCTAAGGAAAAACAGCCCTGTCTTGGCCGATAGTTTGAATCAATGGCTTAATAGGGTACGTGCGAGTGGATTATTTGATAAAATATATAAGCGCTATTATCGTATTTCGCATTAAACATTCATGATTATTACTACCTTTGTTCACTATAAATTACAAAACATGAGATTTGATGAATTGAATCTGGAAGACGCTGTACTCGATGGACTTGACGCAATGAATTTTTGGGAAACTACGCCTGTTCAGGAATTGACGATCCCACTTATTTTAGAAAGAAAAGATATGATAGCCTGTGCACAGACCGGCACGGGGAAAACGGCGGCTTATGTCTTGCCGCTGTTGAATGAACTGAGTAAAGGAAATCATCCGGAACATGCAGTGAATGCCGTTATTATGGCGCCTACCCGCGAATTGGCACAACAGATAGACCAGCAAATAGAAGGTTTTTCTTATTTTATTCCCGTCTCGGCCGTAGCCGTTTACGGTGGTACGGACGGTATTGCTTGGGAACAACAAAAGAGAGGATTGGAAAAAGGAGCGGATATTGTGATTGCTACTCCGGGGCGCTTGCTGTCTCACATAAAATTGGGAACGGTCGATTTGTCGCATGTTTCCTATTTTGTTTTAGACGAAGCAGACCGTATGCTGGATATGGGATTTTACGACGATATCATGCAGCTATATAAACAACTCCCGGCCTCCTGCCAGATTGTGATGTTCTCGGCCACCATGCCTCCTAAGATCAGGACGTTGGCCAAAACCATCCTGAAGAATCCGGAAGAAGTAAAAATTGCCATATCCCGTCCTCCCGAATCTATTATGCAAACGGCTTATATCTGTTATGATATGCAGAAGCTGAGTATCCTGGAAGATTTGTTTTCAAAAAATCATCCCCAGCGAACCATTATCTTTTCGTCTTCCAAAATGAAAGTAAAAGAATTGGCCGCCACTCTGAAACGTATGAAGTTTAACGTAGCCGCCATGCACTCCGACTTGGAACAATCGCAACGGGAAGAGGTGATGAAAGAATTTAAAAACGGACATATAGATGTATTAGTAGCAACCGACGTGGTGGCGCGAGGCATTGATATTAACGACATTAGATTGATCGTTAATTTCGATATTCCGCACGACCCGGAAGATTACATCCATCGTATCGGACGTACGGCCAGAGGTACCAATGGAGAAGGTTTGTCTATCACCTTTGTTGCGATAGAGGAACAAGCTCAGTTCAAAAGGATAGAAAATTTTCTGAATAAAACAATTTACAAAATACCTGTCGACCCTAAGTTCGGAGAAGCGCCTTTGTACGAACCTGATAAATACGCACATCTGAAGAAAAGGAAAGGACGTCCTTTCAAAATGAATAATTCCTCTTCCTCCCGGCGCAGATAAAGAAAAATAAGTACATTTGCCATCATGGGCGAAAAGACAGAAAAACAAACGGAATTGGATAAACGATACCTCAGAATGGCCGGAATCTGGGCCGAAAATTCGTATTGCAAACGTCGTCAGGTTGGCGCATTGATTGTAAAAGATAACAGAATTATTTCCGATGGATTCAACGGCACCCCCTCCGGATTCGAAAACGTATGTGAAGACGAAAATAACGTAACAAAACCATACGTACTTCATGCCGAAGCCAATGCCATCACCAAAGTAGCCGCTTCGTACAACAGCAGTAAGGATGCCACGATTTATGTAACATCCGCCCCATGTATCGAATGTGCCAAATTAATTATACAAGCGGGTATAAAACGAGTGGTTTATTCGAAAGAATACCGGGTGGAAGACGGTTGTAAACTGTTGGAACGAGCCGGAATTATTTTAGACTACATAGATATAACAGAACAATAATAGATAATATTTCGTATGAATAAAAAACTATCCCCCTGGCTTCCTGTAATTATAGCAAGCAGTATAGCTTTAGGTATTTTGATTGGAAATTATTTCCTTTCTTCCGATAAACAGGGCAAAATCACCTATTTCGGCGGCAATAAAATAAACGCCATTCTCGATATCATTAACAGTCAATACGTAGACACCGTTGATGTACAAGATTTGGTGGAAGGGGTAATACCTAAAATATTTAGCGAATTAGACCCTCATTCCTTATATATTCCCGCAAAGGATGCACAAAGCGTAAACGAAGAATTGGAAGGTTCGTTTAGCGGCATCGGTGTTTCCTTCAATATGCAAACCGACACGATATTGGTGATTAGTGTAATTCCCGGAGGCCCTTCCGAAAAAGCCGGACTTTTGCCCTTCGACCGTATTATTACCATCAACGACTCCATCTTTGCCGGAAAAAAAATAAATCAGAACGATGTAATGAAAACCTTGCGTGGAGCCAGGAACAGTACCGTCCGCTTGGGGGTAAAACGCCGGAACTCACCGGAACTTCTCCACTTTGAAGTGACAAGAGGCGACGTACCGGTCGTTTCGGTCGATGCAGTTTATCCGGTAGATGAGAATATTGGATTTATTAAAGTCAGCAAGTTTACCCGCACCTCTTATAACGAATTTATTACCGCTATCGCCAAACTGAAAAATGAAGGCTGTAATTCTTTTATTATCGATCTCCGCAGCAATACCGGAGGAATTATGGAAACAGCCGTTAATATGATTAACGAGTTCATGCCGCAAGGCCGGTTGATTGTTTACACCGAAGGAAAAACTCTTCCGCGTAGCGATATATATGCCAATGGAACGGGAACTTGCATCAACGACCCTATTGTGATTCTTACCGACGAAGGCTCGGCTTCGGCCAGCGAAATCTTTGCAGGAGCCATTCAGGATAACGACCGAGGGCTGATTATTGGCCGTCGCACTTACGGAAAGGGATTGGTGCAAACCCAGATAGGATTGATCGACGGATCGCAGTTGCGCCTCACTATCGCCCGGTATTATACTCCGTCGGGGCGTTCTATCCAGAAAGAATATGAAATGGGACACTCCGAAGCTTACGATATGGATATCTACAATCGCTATGTACACGGCGAATTTTATTCGGCCGACAGTATTCGGACGGACAATCTGCCCGAATATCAAACATCCATCGGTAGGAAAGTCTTTGGAGGAGGAGGAATCATACCCGACTTGTTTATCCCAAGCGATACCAGCGGTATTACTTCTTACTTCAACAATATTACCCGAAATTCCAATGTCTTATATCTGTATGCCTTGGAATATTCGGATAAAAATTACGACCGACTCTCGTCCTTTCCTACCTACCGCGACTTGTACAATTATTTGGAACAACAGCCCATCTTGTCAGACTTTACCGATTTTGCCGAAACCCAAGGCATAAAAAAGCGTCCGTTTCTGATAAATATATCGGCCGAATTGATTAAAACACATTTGTATGCCTATATTTCACGTAATTTCTTCGACGAAAACGGATTTTACCCCATCTTCTATCGAAATGACGAAACCGTGCTGAGGGCTATTAAGGTGATAAAAGAAGGAAAATCGGCCCCTTCGTTGGACAACTTGGTAGATAAAGGCATATCCGAATGTACTACCCATACGCCATTTCAACGATATGCTATTATCCGTGAAAGAATTCGCGGAAATCATATTGCCTGATGAAAATAAAAGAAAACTATTCGCTGGAAAGACATAATACCTTCCGTTTGCCGGTCGAAACCCGTTGGTTTATAGAATACGACAACGAAGAAGAATTACTCCGTATCTTGCACGACGAATATTTTCGCGAATCCGCTTCCGTACATATCGGCAGTGGAAGCAATCTCCTGTTTCTGAATGATTACAACGGAATGATTCTTCATTCCTCCATTAAAGGTATCGACCTGACGGAAGAAACCCGCGACACGGTACGCCTGCGTATCGGTGCGGCCGAACGGTGGGACGACGTAGTAGCTTACGCCGTATCGAAAGGATGGTATGGCATTGAAAACCTCTCCGGTATTCCCGGAGAAACCGGAGCTGCCGCCGTGCAAAACATCGGAGCCTATGGCGTGGAGCTGAAAGATGTAGTCGAGACAGTGGAAGCCTATCATCAACATTCGTCCCAAAAGCATACGTTTACGAAAGAAGCTTGTCGGTATGCCTATCGGCACAGTCGATTCAAGGAAGACGACGGAAGCCTTTACATCGTTACCCATATCTGCATCCGGCTGAGTAAAATTCCTCACCTTGTTCTTCATTACGGTAATCTGAAGGAAATCATCATATCCCAATATGCTACCTTGCCCCACTTATCGGATGTGCGTAACGTGATACTGTCCGTTAGAAAAGACAAACTCCCCGACCCGGAGCAATTCGGAAACGCCGGAAGCTTTTTTATGAATCCGCTTATTTCTGCCGAACATGTTGAGGCGCTGAAAGTGCAATATCCTCAAATGCCCTTTTTCCGTACAGAAGAGGGGGACGTAAAAATACCGGCAGGATGGCTGATAGAGCAATGTGGATTCAAAGGAAAATCGTTTGACAGGGTAGGAGTGTACGACAAACAAGCCTTAGTCTTGATAAATTTAGGCGGGGCTACCGGACAAGATATTGCGCTCGTGGCCGAACGAATCCGCACTGCCGTAGCCGAACGTTTCCGCATCGAATTGATTCCCGAAGTTAAATACATAGGATAAAGGGATAGAAAAAAAGCCGCCGCATGTTCTCACACACGGACGGCTCTCACAAAAAAAGGAGTAATTTGAATTTAAAACTTATTTTCTATAAAATAATTCAATACACATATTCCGCTTTGTTCAGGTAGTCGAAACTTTCCTGTACACTGGCAACCGGATCATTGTTTGTATATTCTTCCACTTCCACGTACCAGTCTTTCACGTTGTTGGCCTTCATTTGCTCGAAGATAGGCTGGAAGTCGATTTGTCCGCTTGCTCCGATTTCTTTTTCGTCTTTGATATGAATCGTCTTGAATTGCGAGGGATGTTCCCGGATGTACTTCACCGGATCGCCTCCGCCTACGATACACCAATACACATCCAGTTCAAAGAACACATGGTTTGCACTTACGGTATCCAGCATATAGTCGTAAATCAGTTGGTCGCCGATCTTTTCAAACTCAAAAGCATGGTTGTGATAGCCGAAGGCGATGCTGGCGGCTGCCGTTTTGTAGCCTACGGAAGTAAAATAGTCGCAATACAACTTCACGTCGTCCAACGTGTTTTTTTCTGCTGTTATCGGCATCCAAGGCTGTACGATATATTTAACGCCTATTTCGTTGTGTGTATCGATGGCCTTATCCCACCATGCCATTACTTCTGCTTCCGTTTCCTTCGTATAGGTTTGAGACAGGTGGGCGCTGGTGCATTTCATGCCCAGGTCTGTTACGATTTTCTTAAATTCCGAGGGAGCGAGTCCATACACCTTGCCGTTGTTGTAATCGGCAGTTTCCAGATTTTTGTAGCCCATTTTAGCTACCGTTTCCAATACCGCTTGAATACCATCGTCTTTCACCATTTCGCGAAGCGAGTAAAGCTGAAGCCCAATGTTTTTTGTAGATACCGCAGTTGTTTTTCCACCGCAGGAGGTCAGTAAATGGGGCGCTACCATTCCTCCGGCCAGCAGGAAGGAAGCTTGTCTTAAAAAGTCACGTCTGTTTTGCATAATATTTGAAATTTTAATATTGTTCGAGATTGAGTACAAAATTATAACATTATTCAGAGTATTGTATTTCTATTCCGGTTTTTTTCAACCACGGAGAAGTAAATTCTACATTTATTGTTCCGGCTTGGCCTTCGGCTTGAATATATGCAACGATACGTCCGTGGTAAACCCGGTGTTTATGGTCGGTATAATCGCTCATATCCTGATTGTTTCCGGCTTCGAGTCCGAGCAGGCGAGCCGGGCCTTGTATCCGGCAACTTATCTCATCGTCGGAGAGCATTACCGGCGTACCGTTTTCGTCTACTATCCGCAGAACGATACGTGCCACAGGTTGGCGTTTCGATAGCTTCGTTGCACTTTCTTCTACCACAATAGCGTACGGACGCTCCGAACTTCGGATGGCGTAACGGCAGAGTTCCTTGCCGGAGGCATCCAAACCAACCGCTTCCAATGTCCCTTTCCGGTAAGGAATATCCCAGTAAACAACGCCGGTACGGTCGTCGTACGCTTTTGTTTCGCCCACCATCCGGCCATTCAGTTCGAGGCGTACCTGTGGTGCATGGGTATAACAAACTACGCGAATAAGATCGCCTTCGTTGTAATTCCATATCGGGTGAGCATCGGTAGAAATCACGTTTCTTCCGGTTGAAGGCGGGGCAGGGTAGGTGCCGAGGTAAGCCATCGGCTTGTCTGTCCATAAAGACTGACGGAAGTAGCCTCGCGGTTTGATAAATCCGGCAAAGTCTACCAGTCCGGTATAAAGTCCGCGCGAGGGCCATCGACCGGATTCTCCCAGATAGTCGAGGCCTGTCCACAGAAATTGTCCAAAGATATGTTCGTTATCCCGAACAGCTTTCCAGGCCTCCATTCCGTGACCGTTTTCACTTCCGTAAATCACACGTTCCGGATATTTCTCGTGGTCGGAGAGATAGAAACTTTCCGTATAGTTGTAGCCCGCAATGTCTAAGGCGCCCGGATAGGCCGTTTGGTTAGACATCGCCACGCCGGCCAATCCTGCCGTAACGGGGCGTGTAGCGTCGTATCTTTTTACAGCCGCCGCGAGCCGTTTGGCAATATCGCCCAGTCTCATGGCATCGGGAGCATCCTTTTTGTAGCCGCCAAACATGGGTTGGGTAAAGCCCGTATCCCTTCCGCCGTCCAGCACGGGGTGCGAATAAGGATCGTTGGGATAATCCACTTCATTGCCTATACTCCAGGCAAAGACACAGAGGTGGTTGCGGTCTCGGCGCACCATATCTTCCAAATCTTTTTCGCCCCATTCTTCAAAGAAATCGTAAGACCCTTGATATCCCGGTGTTCCGACGTTCCATCCTTCCAGCCATTTGCGTTTGGGAAACTCCCACTCGTCGAAGGCCTCGTTCATGACTAAGAGTCCAAGTTCGTCGCAAAGGTCGTACACTTCCGGGGCTTGCGGATTATGGGTGGTGCGTATGGCGTTGCAACCTATTTCCTTGAGCGTGAGCAAACGTTGTTTCCACACTTCCCGCGGCACGGCGGCTCCCAATACGCCGGCGTCGTGATGGATACATACACCTTTCATCTTTGTCCATTCGCCGTTTAGGGCAAAGCCTTTGTCGGGATGGAAGGTAAAGGTACGGAAACCGGTGGTGACGGTTGAGCGATCTATTTCCCTGCCGTCTTTCAGCACTTGGGTTTTAAGCGTATAGAGCGATGGAGATGCCAGGCTCCACAAGGCGGGGTGGTTTACGTGCAAATCGGCGTTTGTTTTCCGGTTCGTTCCCGCCGGGATGGATACTTTATTTTGCGTTCCGGCTACTTTTTTCCCGTCCGGAGCATACAACTCATTCACAATGGTAAGGGATGCAGCCTGATCGGAACCATTTTCCATTTCCACTTCCACCTTTAGCGTACCGCGATTTTTATCTATCTCCGGATAAGCATAGACTCCCCATGGGGCAATATGAACCGGATGAGCATATATCAGCCAGACCTTCCGGTAGATACCGGAGCCGGTATACCATCTGGAGTCGGCCGATTGACTATGGTCTACACGTACCGTGACGACGTTTTCCCGGCCAAACAAAACATAAGGCGTAGCATCATACATAAAAGAGATGTAGCCGTTGGGGCGTTTACCCAGCGATTGTCCGTTTATAAATACTTCGCTACGGTTATAAACGCCTTCGAAATAGAGGTATACCTTTTTCCCTTCTTTGTCCGAAGGAATAAAAAGCGATTTGCCGTACCAGCCGATTCCTCCCGGCAGATATCCGGTAGCGCTTGCCAGGGTAGGACTTAGCAGACTTTTTACGCTCCAGTCGTGCGGAAGATTTACTTTCTGCCAATTGTCGAATTTTTGCACCGGTTTATCGTCCGTATGATGGAGGGAGAAATACCAGGCATCGGTTATTAACTCCGGTTCGCCGAAGGATACTTGGGCGCCGGTTGGTTGATACAGAAGTATCCAGGAGAATAACAGGATAATGATTTTTGTTTTCATGGTATTGTCGGGTAAATTATTTTGTCCGAAAAGTAGGTATTTAAATTGGAATAAAAAAATAACCAAGCTTCCCGCCTTTGGAAACCCAAGAGCTATTAGGACAAACCCAAGTCCCTCCCAACTTTTTCGGGGAAATCTTGCAAATTTGTATTATTTTTGACGGCAAATAAACCAACTAATTATATACCTCAATGAAAACAGTATCATTCTTATTTGCATCCTTGTGCAGTATCCTGCTTTTATCGTGTTCTCAACCGGCCGGCGGGCCTTTGTTCAACGGGCAAGACGTAGACAAATGGAATACATCCGGACAGGTCTCCCTTACCGACAACGTGCTTACTCTCTCCGGGCCTGCCACCCAAGCTGTTTTGAAAAAGGGCGTGTACAAAGACTTTACCCTAACTTTAGATTTGCGAACCACGCAAGGTGGGAAAGGCTCCGTTTGGTTTCATACCAATCCGTCGCTAACCAAAGGGTATCGCATCGCCCTCAATAACGACCGCACAGACCCCGTATGGTGGAAAATGAGCGGGAGTCTGGTGGCCGTTCGTAACCTCGCCAAAAGTTTTGTAAAGGAAAACGATTGGTTTACGCTCAACATTATGGTAGAAGGCAAAGCCATTACCGTATCTATCAACGGCAGTCCGGTGGTTGAGTATATCGAACCGGCAGTTCCTTTCCGTACAGGCAATCATGCGGCAGCGACGCTTTCGGAAGGAACTTTTGCCATCGTTGGCGAAGGAGACGGTGCGATAGAGATACGGAACATCACGGTAGATGTTATCGACCTGAAAGAAAAAGGCATAGATGTGGCAGCGCAACAGGCGGAAGCGGTAGACGAACAGACCGACAATATCATCCGGCTGCATCAGGAGGACTTCCCTGTCTTAGACTATCATGTACACCTCAAAGGCGGACTTACCAACGAGGGGGCGGCAAAGCAGTCTCGTCAAACGGGTATCAACTACGCCATTGCTCCCAATTGTGGAATTGGCTTCCCTATTACCGACGATGCCGGCGTGATGAACTTTCTCAACGATATGCGTTCGGAACCGTTCATCCTGGCAATGCAGGCGGAAGGACGCGAGTGGGTGACTACTTTCTCCAAAGATGTGCGCGATGAGTTTGATTACGTTTTTACCGACGCTCTTACTTTTACCGACAGCAAAGGTCGCCGCAGTCGTATCTGGATACCCGAAGAAACCTGGATTGAAGATGAACAACAGTATATGGATTTGATTGTAGACCGGATATGCGGCGTACTGGAAGAACCGATGGATATCTATGTTAATCCCTGCTTTCTGCCTCCGCAGATGCAAGACCGTTATGATGAGTTTTGGACGGAAGAGCGTATGAATAAGTTTGTCGGCGCTTTGGCCCGGAGCGGCAAAGTGTTGGAAATTAATGCGCGTTACAAGATACCCAACAAAGCGATTATTCAGAAGGCAAAAGCTGCCGGCGTGAAATTTTCTTTCGGGACCAACAATGCAGAGGCCGAAGTGGGCAAGTTGGAATACTGCATCCGCATGAAAGAAGCATGTGGCCTCACGGCCAAGGATATGTATAAGCCTGAAATCAAAATATAATCCCCTTTTTACGCAAATAAAAGAGCGGCATCCTCTACGAAAGAGGATGCCGCTCTTGTTTTGTTCCGACCGGACTACTTTCTTTATCCGTTTACTTTTTTCATGTGGGCGATGAGTTCCAATACTTTGCTGGAATATCCCCATTCGTTGTCGTACCAGGCAACTATTTTAACAAACTTGTCGGTCAGGGCGATACCGGCTTTAGCGTCGAAGATGGATGTGCGGGCATCTCCGATAAAGTCGGAAGAAACCACATCGTCTTCGGTATAACCGAGAATACCTTTCAATTCATTTTCCGAAGCAGACTTCATGGCAGTCTTGATTTCTTCGTATGTAGCGGACTTAGCCAGATTAACCGTCAAGTCAACAACCGAAACGTCCAGCGTAGGAATACGGAGAGACATACCGGTTAGTTTACCGTTCAGTTGAGGAATTACTTTCCCTACCGCTTTGGCGGCTCCGGTAGAAGAGGGGATGATGTTGCCCGAAGCAGCCCGGCCGCCTCTCCAGTCTTTAGCAGAGGGTCCGTCTACGGTTTTCTGGGTGGCGGTGGTAGCATGAACGGTAGTCATCAGACCATCTACAATACCAAATTTATCATTCAGCACTTTGGCTATGGGAGCCAAACAGTTTGTTGTACAAGAAGCATTGGATACAAATTGAGTTCCTTTTACATACGTATCGTCATTTACGCCGCAAACAAACATGGGCGTATCGTCTTTGGAAGGAGCGGACATAACTACGTATTTGGCGCCGGCGTCGATATGTCCCTGTGCTTTGTCTTTGGAGAGGAACAAGCCGGTAGATTCTACCACGTATTCGGCGCCTACGTCGCCCCATTTCAAATCGGCAGGATTCTTTTCGGATGTTACGCGGATAGCGTTACCGTTTACTATCAAATTGCCGTCTTTAATATCAATGGTTCCATCAAACTGGCCATGCACGGTATCATACTTCAGCATATATGCCATATATTCAACACTAATCAAGTCGTTGATACCAACCACCTGAATATCATTTCTTTTTTGTGCGGCGCGGAAAACCAAACGCCCGATACGGCCGAAACCGTTAATACCTACTTTAATCATTGTGATGTAATTTTTGTTGGGTTTATTAAAAAACGTTTTATATTACTGTTCTTTTTTTACGAACGCAAATATACTCATGTTTTTCCTAACAGCCTTACATATTACATGAAAAAATGAAATTATTTACCGCCAAATCTGCCAATCCATACATTCATTTCTTTGAATAGCGAAAAATAGGCATTATGCAAATATCTCATAATCAGCATAAAATCTTAAATAAGGGAAAAAAAGTGTTGCAAAAAAACGTTCGTTTAATTGCGACACAGGCTAAAAAAATAGATGGGATTACACAAAGGCGCCCCTTAACTTCCAGCATTGCTGATTTTTAAGTCCCTTTATTCTATTCCAATTTTATTTGGAAAAATTGTGTTTTTTGCACTATATTTGTGTCGCAATTAAACGAAGGTTTAATTGCAACACTTTATGAAGCCAATGTAAATACCTAATAATGGCGGAAATAAAGTTATTGAGAACGCTTTTTTTAACCTACAAAATATATTATTTAATTGTATAGTTATGCAGACCACGAGTGTAGAATTCATCCCGGAGTCGAGTTTGAAGAGTAAGACCGCCTTTGAGTACATGTATCGCCAGTATTATAGGCAGTTGTGCTTATTTGCATCGCAATATGTAAACAGTGACGAGTGCGAGGAAGTCGTGCAGGACGTCATGCTGTGGCTATGGGAAAACCGTATGGTGTTTTCTCCTGAGATACCTCTCAAATCGTTCTTGTTTGCTGCCGTAAAAAATAAATGCACCAATAAGAATGTTCGTAAACATATTAGAAAGCAGGTGCTGGAAACGATATCGCTTACCCTCTCTCCGTTCGAATGTCCCACGTATAGCGAAGAGCAGGAAGTGAGAGCTTTATTGCATAAAGCGTTGCTCGAAATCCCGATTGAATACAGAATCACGTTCGAGATGAATCGTTTCGGACGACTTACATACAACGAGATAGCCCTCCGTACCGGCGTATCGCCCAAAACAGTAGCCTACCGCATCTCGCAAACGCTGAAAGTGCTTCGCCGGAACCTGCGAGATTATATCGTATAAGTATGTTTCATCTTTTCGCCGTTGTAATAATTGCCGCAAGGCTCAGTTTCACAACTTCCTTGCGGCTTTAATTTTCAAAAATGAACGAACACCGTAGTAAAAAGCTCCGTCTCAAAGACTTGGGGCGAAAGCCCCTCCTACGGTGTTACAGCCCCGAAAGTTAGTCGGAATTTTTTATTTTTCCAATTATTCCTGCATATTTATTTATATTTATTTTCAACTGATTACAAGAGGACTTGTTTTCTTCCTGAATTGCCGAACTAAAGTCTGCAATTCCCATGCAGTCAAATATTTGTTAATAAAACGTAAATATATGATTATTTGATAGAAAAACTCAATGTATAGTATCATTTCGTCAATGTAATTTCAAGTTAATT
>JAISZY010000062.1 GCA_031284375.1 Tannerellaceae bacterium
CTGGGTCTTGAAGTCGATGCCGGCATGGAAATGGTCGCTGCGCAATTCTCCGAAATTCCCGCTCAGCAGGATAGGAAATTCAAAGGGATTGGCCAATTCCTGCGCCGCCGGTTTTCCGATAGCCCAGAGGAACAGACAGAGGCTGATAGAGGTGAGTTTGTATTTGCAACACATAGGTATTCGGGCCATTTAGCTGGGCAGGAGGTTAAATTCGTTTTTCAGTTTGTTGAGGTGAGGGTTGATGTTGGCCAGGAACTCATACTTCTCGGCAGCCGTGTAGGCCAATTTCTTTTCGTTGCTTTCGCTGATGCGAATCTTCATCCGGACACGACTGTTCTTGAGTTGTTTCTGCAGATAGGGGAGTAGCTTTACACTTTCGTTCAATAGTTCACTCTCCTGTCCGGGATGATACACGGATATTTCGTAGAAATAGTTTTCCAGCAGGATGGGTTGGCAATTTATCATCGTATTTTTCAGATAATCATTTCCCTCTATACGTTGCGCATACTCTTCCCACCAATGCATCAGTTCGGCGTTTGTAAAAGATTTCAGTTGTTCTTTTGCCTCGGAGACGGCTTGTTTAGCCGTCTCCGGTTCCTCTTTTCCCAGGTTCCGGATGGAGGTAGAAAGTAACGGTTTCTGCGTCTTGCGGGGCGGCTCCGGCGCCGGAGGGGGGGGCGTAGAGAGAACCGCGGACGCAGCCGGCGGCGTGTCGGCCACGGTTACGGCTTGTGGGGGCGATGGGGGCGTGGGGATAGATTCAATCAGGAGTTTTTTTTTACTATCGTCGGGATTCGATAGCGTCAATTGGCAAAGCTGAATAAGGGTGAGTTCCAACAGCAGTCGTTTGTTTCGGCTGAGGCGGTAGTTTAAATCGCAACCGTTGGCTATTTCGATGGCCTGAAACAGCAGTTTGTCGGAACAACGCCGGGCGGTTTCCTTATACCGTTCGCGGATGGAGGCGCCTACCTCGAACAAAACCAAGGTGGCTTCGTTTCGGCAGACTAACAAATCGCGGAAATGAGCCGCCAATCCGGTGATGATGTTTTGTCCGTCGAATCCTTTGCTTAATATCTCGTTCAGAATCAACATCGCTCCGCTCACCTGGCCGGCAAGTATCGCGTCGGTTAGACGAAAATAATATTCGTAATCCAGCACATTCAGGTTGTCTATGACCGTCTGATACGTGATATGCCCATTCGTAAAGCTCGCCACCTGGTCGAAGATAGACAAGGCATCGCGCATCCCTCCGTCGGCTTTTTGGGCGATTACATTCAGCGCTTCGGCTTCGGCCGTAACCCCTTCCTGCTCGGCCACATAAGCCAGGTGTTCCACCATATCGGCAATCGAGATGCGCGAGAAGTCGTATATCTGACAGCGGGACAGAATGGTGGGAATTACCTTATGTTTCTCGGTCGTGGCGAGGATAAAAAGCACGTGGCGCGGAGGTTCTTCCAAGGTCTTGAGGAAGGCGTTGAAAGCCTGCGAACTCAGCATGTGCACCTCGTCGATGATAAACACTTTATATTTTCCAATGCCCGGCGGGATGCGCACCTGTTCAATCAAGGCGCGGATGTCGTCTACCGAGTTGTTGGAAGCCGCATCCAACTCGTGTATATTGTACGAGCGCTGTTCGTTGAAAGCCATACAGGATTCGCACGTATTGCACGGTTCACCTTCGGTAATGGGACTTAAACAGTTGATGGTTTTTGCAAAGATTCGTGCACAGGATGTTTTACCCACCCCTCTCGGCCCGCAGAACAGGTATGCGTGCGCCAATTTGTGGTTGGATATAGCATTTTTGAGGGTGGTGGTCAGCGATTTTTGTCCCACCACACTCCGGAAAGTAGACGGGCGGTATTTTCTGGCCGATACGATATAATTTTCCATTTGTTATTTTTTATTCTTCACACAAAGATATGAAAATTATTCGTTATACCTTTGTCGGAAAATAATGCCCCATGTTTCGCGCAAAAGAATTTTACGACAAATATCTCTCCCACATCAATGCTTACTGGATGGTTACCATCGGTTTCGTTGCTCTCACCTTTGTGGCGGGCGAAAGTAATCTGTACAAACATTACTCCTACACGAAGAAGATACATGAGTTGGAAAAAGAAATTGCGCAACACAAGGCGGAGATAGAAAACGACAAGAAAAAGCTCCGCGACTTCCATACCAACAAAGAAGGTTTGGAACGCTTTGCACGCGAAGAATACCTGATGAAGAAACCCAACGAAGATTTATTCATCATCAAAGAAAGATAAATGAGCCCCTCCATCCGCACCCTTCTTTTCAATTTTTCCGGGATATTACTTTTAATCGGCGCCGCCTTATACCTGTCCAAGTTGGTATTTGCCCCCTACTTATTTGCCTTAGGAGCGGCGGGCATAGCCGTTTGTTATCTCACCACTCCGGTGAAACACATGGCGGTTAGGCAACGTCGTTTGCAAACGTTCAACGTCATAGCGGGATTGCTGATGGTTGTTGCCTCGGTATTTATGTTCAAGCGTCAGAACGAATGGATTTTGTGCCTCACCATTGCCGCCATCCTTCAGTTGTATACCACGTTTGTTGGGCGAGAAAAATCGTAATCCTCACCGGCTCTACCTGTTTTATTTATCCCACCCCTTACCCCCTTAAGGTTTTTGCAGTTATTTTTCCGAAGAAGCCCTTACCCCCTAAGATGTTTGTAGTTATTTTTCCGAAGAAGCCCTTACCCCCTAAGGTGTTTGTAGTTATTTTTCCGAAAAAGCCCTTACCCCCTAAGGTGTTTGCAGTTATTTTTCCGAAGAAGCCCTTACCCCCTAAGGTGTTTGTAGTTATTTTTCCGAAGAAGCCCTTACCCCCTAAGGTGTTTGCAGTTATTTTTCCGAAGAAGCCCTTACCCCCTAAGGTGTTTATAGTTATTTTTCCGAAGAAGCCCTCACCCCCTAAGGTGTTTGCAGTTATTTTTTCAAAGAAGCCCTTACCCCCTAAGATGTTTGCAGTTATTTTTCCGAAGAAGCCCTTACCCCCTAAGGTGTTTGCAGTTATTTTTCCGAAGAAGCCCTTACCCCCTAAGGTGTTTGCAGTTATTTTTCCGAAGAAGCCCTTACCCCCTAAGGTGTAGATGATTTTCCGTATAAAAAACTATTTTCACCTCCATACATAACTATTTTTCCAAACAAAAATCCCATTAACCCCTTATTCCATAAAAGCTCCCTTAGTAGCAAAGAGATAGCCTCTTATGGTCGCCGTCATTGCGAACAGAGTGAAGCAATCCAGTCTCCCTACACATACGCTGGATTGCTTCACTTCGTTCGCAATGACGAGCAGGACTATCCCGGATTGCTTCACTTCGTTCGCAAAGACGGCGACATGCCGGGAAAAATATGGCCGGGAATCCATCCGACGGAACATATTGCAAGACATCTTGCAATAATCTGTTTTATCCCGTATATTTGCGGAAACATCTTACATTAATAAACACATAATTCTATTGTTAACAACTATTGAAACATGAAAAATTCTTTTCCTAAAATTGGTATCCGTCCCATCATCGACGGACGTCGCCGCGGAGTACGCGAATCGTTGGAAGATACGACGATGAACTTAGCCCGCTCAGTAGCTCAGCTTTATACCGAAAACCTGCGTTATCCGGATGGTTCGCCGGTGATATGTGTCCTGGCCGATACCTGTATCGGCGGCGTAAAAGAAGCGGCCAACTGCGCCGAAAAATTTGAAAAAGCCGGCGTGGGCGTATCCCTCTCCGTAACGCCTTGCTGGTGCTACGGCTCGGAAACAATAGATATGACGCCGCAGATTCCTAAAGCTATCTGGGGATTTAACGGAACGGAACGCCCCGGCGCCGTATATCTGGCAGCGGCATTGGCCGCTCATAGTCAGAAGGGACTGCCGGCTTTCGGTATTTACGGCCGCGATGTGCAGGACGTGGCCGACCCCAACATCCCGGAAGATGTGAAGGAAAAATTACTCCGTTTTGCCAAAGCCGCTCTGGCCGTAGCCCTGATGAAAGGGAAGTCGTATCTGGCCGTCGGATCGGTTTCGATGGGTATTGCCGGCTCGATTGTGAATGCCGATTTTTTGCAAGAATATTTAGGCATTCGCGCCGAATACGTAGACAGTGTAGAACTGGTTCGACGCATCCAATTAGGCATATACGACAAGGAAGAATACGAAAAAGCCTTGGCCTGGACAAAGACCCATTGCGCATCGAGAGAAGGCGAAGACTTTAACGAAGATGCCTTCCGCAAATCGCGCGAAGCGAAAGACAAAGACTGGGAGTATGTAGTGAAAATGACGCTCATCCTACGGGATTTGCTGATTGGCAACGATGCCTTGAAAGACATCGGTTACGAAGAAGAATCCATGGGGCACAATGCCATAGCCGGAGGTTTTCAGGGACAGCGGCATTGGACGGACTTTTTGCCCAACGGCGATTTCTCCGAAGCGATTCTCAATTCGTCTTTCGACTGGAACGGCATCCGCGAACCCTTTGTCTTTGCCACCGAAGACGACCATCTCAACGGCATTTCCATGCTTTTCGGCAAATTACTCACCCACACCTCCCAGATATTTGCCGACGTGCGCACGTATTGGAGTCCCGAAGCCATCAAACGGGTGAGCGGATGGGAACCGGAAGGCGCCTTGAAAGACGGAGCCATCCATCTGATTAATTCCGGCTCGTGCACCTTGGACGGTACCGGACGACAAACGGAAAACGGCCGGCCGGTAATGAAACCGCATTGGAAGATAACAACGAACGAGGTGGAGGATATGCTGGACGCCACCACGTGGTATCCCGCTTCTCTGGGTTATTTCCGGGGAGGAGGATATTCTTCCCACTTCCTCACCCGGCCGGGTATGCCCATCACAATGAGCAGGCTGAATATCGTAAAAGGTTTGGGGCCTGTCTTGCAGATAGCCGAGGGATGGACGGCTACATTCCCCGACTACGTGTTTGATATCATCAATAAACGGACGGATAAAACCTGGCCCTCTACCTTCTTTGTTCCTCGCGTAACGGGAAAAGGGCGCTTCAAGGATGTATATTCCGTTATGAACAACTGGGGAGCCAATCACGGGGCGATTAGCTACGGACATATAGGCGCCGACCTGATTTCGCTGGCTTCCATCCTTTCTATTCCGGTATGTATGCACAACGTGGACGAAGAGCGCATCTTCCGTCCTACGGCATGGAATGCTTTCGGTTCGGATACGGAAGGGTCCGATTACCGGGCCTGTGCCGTGTACGGGCCTTTGTATAAATAATCGCTTTACTTTTGGGCAGGCACGACAAAATGCAGAGAATATTATTCAAAGATTTTGTCGATGCCTCCTGTGTACGGCTGAGAAATGAAATCGGTATTGGGACAGGGATTGGCGTATTGTGCGGGAACGTTGAATGTTTCCGTATCCGAGTAGCCCAGCGTGGGGTCGGCATATACTTTTTGCATAAAGAGCGCGTAGATGGGTAAGGCCATGCTGGCGCCCTGTCCTTCCGTCATACGGTCGAAATGAATCGAGCGTTCTTCTCCTCCCACCCAACATCCGGATACCAAACTGGGCGTAAAAGCCATAAACCATCCGTCGGAGTGGTTTTGTGTGGTGCCTGTTTTTCCTCCCATCGGCGCACGCAGGTTGTATCTGAATCTCACCCGGCTTCCGGTTCCTCCGTCCATTACGCTACGCAGCATATAGAGCATTTTGTATGTAACGTCTTCGGGAAGCACTTCGTGCATTTGCGAATTGAAGGTAGCGACGGTATTCCCGAAAGAATCTTCTATGCGGGTAACGTAAAGTGGTTCCACCCGAATCCCTCCGTTGGCAAAGGTAGAATAGCCGCCCACCATTTCGCTCACCGATATATCGGCCGTTCCTAAGGAGAGCGAAATAACGGGGTCAATCTCTCCCGTCATACCAAAGGAATGAAGCAGTCGGACAAGCGTATAGGGCGAGAGTTGTTTCATCAGATAGGCGGTTACCCAATTCGACGAGTTTTGCAATCCCCATTGGATGGAGACCATCTCGCCTACATGCTTTTGGTCGGCATTTCGCGGAATCCAGGGATGCCCGTTTTCGTCCATCAGTTGTTGTTGTACGTGCAGCATCCGGTCGCAGGGGCTGATACCTTCAATCATCGCCAGCGAGTAGAGGAACGGTTTGATGGTAGAACCTATCTGCCTCCGTCCTCCCGTAACCATATCATACTGAAAATTATTATAGTCAATGCCGCCTACGTGTGCTTTCACATGCCCGGTATGTGTGTCCATCGACATGAAAGCCGTTCGGAGGAAACTTTTATGATAGCGGATAGAATCCCAAGGCGACATCAGGGTGTCGATAGGCCCGTTCCAACTGAAGACACTCATTTCGACGGGTTTCATAAATTCGTTTCGAATGTCGGTTTCGCTCATTCCAGCCCGTTTCATTCCCCGGTATCGGTCGGTTTGTTGCATCGAGCGCGTCAGCACCTCGTTTACCTCCTCTTGCGAAAGGTCTTTGGAGAAAGGAGCATAACTGCGTCCTTGTTTCTCTGCCGAAAAAATAGGCTGTAAATCTGTCCCCACATGTTCTCTTACCGCATCTTCGGCATATTGTTGCATTCTGGCGTCGATGGTGGTATAAATCTTCAATCCGTCGGTATAAATGTTATAAAAACTCCCATCGGTTTTTTTGTTTTTATTGCACCAACCGTATAGCGGGTTGTTTTCCCAGGCGGTGGAGTCTTCGCGGAACTTAGGTTTTTGCCAGGAAGCGGGGTAATTATCCCGGTCGGGCTTTTGGGCAGTCATAACCATACGAAGGTATTCCCGGAAGTAGGGAGCAGGACCTTCTTTATGATCCATCTTCCTGAAGTGTAGCGTGAGGGGCAGCGCGGCCAGCGAATCCCGTTCTCTGACGGTAAGATATCCGGCTTTTTGCATCTGCTGCAAGACCACGTTTCTACGTTGGCGTGTTCGGTCGTTATGCCTTACGGGATTGTAGTAGGATGGATTCTTGCACATGCCGATAAGTGTAGCTGCATCTTCGGACTTCAGTCCTTTTGGAGTTGTGGAGAAGTAGGTACGGGTAGCCGATTGGATACCTACGGCATTATTGAGGAAGTCGAATTTATTGAGGTAAAGGTTAACGATTTCTTCTTTGGTATAATAACGTTCCAACTGAACGGCAATGACCCATTCGATAGGTTTTTGTAGCAACCGTTCAACAAAGTTTGCCGCCCCCGGAGAATAAAGCTGTTTGGCTAATTGTTGGGTGAGAGTGCTTCCTCCGCCACCGCTTTTTTGCATCAGGATACCTCGTTTCACCACGGCGCGCAACAATCCTTGTATGTCTATCCCACTGTGTTGAGAGAAGCGGATATCTTCGGTCGCAATGAGCGCTTTCACCAAGTCGGGCGACAATTCCTTGTAATCTACAAATATCCGGTTGTCTTTACTCTGCCCATAGCTGCCGAGCGTCTTGCCATCGACAGAAAAAACAACCGAGGCATATTTATCAATAGGATTGGCCAATTGTTCCACGGGTGGCATATATCCTATGGAGCCTTTGGATATAGCTATAAACAATAGAATGATTACGATCAGCGCCACCACGTACAGCGCCCAAAACAAAAGAATGATTTTCTTTCTTACCTCTGCGGTCATAATGATAGGGAATCTCTGTTATTATAATAATTAATTGGTTAGCAAAGGTAGTAAAACTTTGCTGCTTTCATAAAACAAAACAAGGGAAATAGAAATTCCCATTCTACTTCCCTCGTTGACAACAAAATTATCCTATGAAACTTTAACGTCTAGGAGTTGCTTCTTTTACTACCATCTGACGGCCTTCATACTCGGCGCCATTCAATTCATCAATTGCAGTTCTCGCCTCGTCGTCGTTAGGGATTTCAGCGAAAGCAAATCCTTTAGATCTGTTTGTGTCGCGGTCGATAATTAACTTTACGGAATCTACTCTTCCATACTCTTCCAGAATCTGTTTTAATTCCGGTTCTCTAACCCTATAATTCAGGTTACCAATGTAAATGTTCATAAAAAAAATAATATAAATAAGTGATTAAAAAAATAAACAAAGTGTTTTTCAATATGTTAGTCCCTTCATGGAGGTATTATCATTGCTGAGAATAAATACAAGTAAAGAAAGAACAAATGGAACAACCATTGTTTTGCGGCACAAAGGAAAATATAATAATTGAATATCCAAACAGAATAATGACTTTTTTTATTCTTTTATATGGATTATTTACAGATGCAACCCTTGTTTTGGGATGTTTCCGTAATTTAGCGCTTGCTAAAACGGGCACATGCGATTACCGGAGAAAAACGGAATAGTTTGATAATTAGCAAACTATCTTTTATATTAATAAATGTTTTAATCTTTATATTAAAGTGAAATATCGTCAAAATATATGCATTATGATAGTATAGATAGGAGTCATATATCATTTCGTCAATGTAATTTAAAGTTAATTTTACCATATTTGCTATTTTATAAAAATGATTATACGCTTTTTGGTAATTTGATGTCGATGTTTCCCGGAAATGATTGCAATGAGTTCAGGAGATCATTGCAATGATTTCGAAATGTCATTGTAATGATTTTAAAAATGATCACAATGATTTCCCGAAGCGATGCTTATGAAAACTTAAAGACAATGCGAATTATAAAAATTTCACCCATAAGTAACATTTTTTACGAATGCAAACGGGGCATTACGAGTATTCGGGCGAAATATCACATTG
>JAISZY010000067.1 GCA_031284375.1 Tannerellaceae bacterium
CATTTCTTCTAAGGAGGGACGCACCAAGTTCTGTTCGGCCTCGAAATCGCCCACCCTTGCCGGGTCTACAATCACAGGGACGGGGCCGTAGATATGCAGCAGGTAGTACATCAGCAGGCCGCGCAATAAACGTGTTTCGCCGATAAACTGTTTTTGTTTTTCGGAAGATATAACGGTAGCTTTCTCAAGCGTGCCGATAATCTCGGTGGCGCGTGTTACGTCTCTCACTTTTTCGTAGTGCGAAGGGCTGTCCCCGCTTGATGCTCTGCCATAAAGGATACAATTGGCATAATTGGCCTGCGATAATTGCAGCCATCCTCCGCCCCAATTGCCTACGGTCCAGGGGTAGGAAATGTCGGCGGTGGCGTCGAACATTCTAACGAATCCACCTTCGGGAACGTACATGGTGTGCTGCCAGCTTCCGGTGTTGTTGTACCCCCAGGTCATGCCGAAGGGGATGTAGCAGGTGAGGAGGTAGGACTCATAGTCCGCCTCTGTTTGCGGGAAGTTCGACGAGAATAGCTTTCCGTAGATTTGCGGGTCGAAATTGTCTTCGCATCCACTAAAGAGCAGTGCGAGAACGAGTATGGAATGGATTAATAACTTTTTCATCGTCCTGATTATTTAAAGGAAATTTTTAAACCGATTGAATAAATACCTGTTTGCGGATATTCGGCTTTGCCCCCTTTGTAGTTTCCGCCGGAATAGACTTCGGGGTCGAAGCCTTCAAATTTGGTGAAGACAAAAGGATTTTGAGCATCTATATAAAGCCGTGCATTGCCGATTACTTTTCCGGCTACGCCTAATTGTTTGCCTCTGAAGTTATATCCCAGCGTGATGTTGCGCACACGGAGAAAGGAGGCGTCTTGATAGCGGGCATCCGTACCGGCTCCACCGGGCAGCGTAACCGAAGCCAGACTGGAGGCTATGCCGGGAAGAGTGCCGTTGGGGTTGGTTTGTGAGTTCCAGATACGTTTTACGTACAGGTTGCCGTTGCTGTTTTCGTTGGATAATTCGGTAGGGATAGCCCAATCCAATGCGTAATTATGCTTGCTTACGCCTAATTGAGAATAGATGAACAGATCCAGATCCCAATTTTTGTAGTTGAACGTATTTCCAAACCCCAGGTAGAGATCCGGCGTGGTATCCATCCGTTTGATGTCGTCGATGGTAATTTCTCCGTCCTTGTTCCGGTCTACAATAATGGGGTAACCGGGCATTTGAGCGCTTGCCGGTTGCGAAGCAGGCATATTGCTTTTATCCATATTGATATAGCCGTCTGTTTCGTAGTAATAGCGGGCGTTTGTGGTGACTACTCCTCGTTTTTCGTAGGTGTTGTAATCGTAATTGGGCATTCGTTCAATCCACAGAGAGTTGTACTTTGTCAGGGTTAGAACGGACAACCAGGAGAAGTCTCGCAGCAGGATGTTCTTTGTATTCAGGGTAGCATCCCAGCCCGAACGCCGTTGGTGAGCGCCGTTGATGGGGTATGTACCGAACATGGAAAGACCTGCCGTATTGGCTGTACTCAGCATATCCGTTATATCGTTTCGGAATACATCCAAGCTGCCCGAAATCCGATCGTTGAAAAGATAGAAATCAATGCCCACATTCTTCATGATAGTCTTTTGCCAGGTTACATTCGGATAATCCAAGCCGTTGATGGAGATAGGCACATACTTCACCGAGGCATTGTCGAATATCACATACTGACTTGTTGGGCCATACGTTCCGTACAGGGTTGTTCCCAGGTTGTCGTTTCCTGTTTTGCCGTAGCTGGCCCGTATTTTCAGCAGGTTTATCCATTCCACGTCTTCCAGAAACGCCTCGTTCGACAGCTTCCAGGCCAGAGAAAGAGCCGGGAAAAGGGCATACTTTTTATCGGGAAAGAATTTATCCGTTCCGTCTCTTCGCAACGTACCCGATACTACGTACCGATCCAATATGTCGAAATTGGCACGGAGGAACTGCGAGCGTTTTTCGTCTTTACTCCTCGACGAACCGGGCGACACGACTCCGGATACCGAACCCAGATTGTCGTTGGCTATGGCGTCGTACTGTCCGTCGTAGGTCACATTCATTCCTTCGGCGGAGTTGAAATAAAGCCCTGCTCCTGCTACCAAGTCTACATTTACGGCATCGAAGAAGCGTTTATTAAACATCAGGGTAGCCTCCATCGTTTGATTCATCCGGCGATTTTCGGCTAAGTTGCCTCTCGATTTGTACATCTGCTCAAAGAATACATCCGAGGGGATGTACACCGATCGGCGAACGTTTTCCATGTTGTTTCCATAAAGCGCTTTGGCGGTAAGTATCTCTTTCAGGATAACGAAATCGGCCGCTATGTTTACATAGCTTCCGTACATCTGCGTCTTGTCGTTAATATCCAACAATCCTACGGCGTTGGGGATGGTTTTGAACGTGCTGTATTTACCGTTTTCGTCCTTTATGGGGAAATACGGAGGATAGGTCAGGGCAGACGACAAAGCTCCTGCCGCCTCAGGCCCTTTTCCGTTGGAAGTTCCTCCTACGGTAGAATTGAGGTACGAGTTGTTGTTTATATTCATCGTCAGCGTCAGTTTGACCACAGGCGAGAGAGTGAGGCCCATATTACTTCGCAGGGCAAAACGCTCCATGCCGGAATTAACAACCGAGCCTTGTTGGTTGTAATAATTGCCGGACACATAGTAGTTGAAACTCCCGGAGCCGCCATTGAGCGTTAGCGTATGATTCGAGATACTGCCATTGCGCAGGATTTCGTTTTTCCAGTCCGTAGTCCGTGCTTCCGCAATTTGGGCATCGGTATAGAGCGGCGCCCATCCGCCGGAGTAGTCTGTGGGGCCATAAGGAGAAAGTTTGTTGTTGTACAAGTATTGCTCCTTACTGAAAATATTAACATACGTCATGTATTCTTGGGCGTTGAGGGGTTCGGGGTAGGCATAATTCCTGACCGTAGACAACGTTCCTTCGTACGAAATCCGTACCGGGCCTTCTTTCCCTCGCTTGGTTGTAACCAGAATAACCCCATTGGCTGCGCCGATACCATAGATGGAAGCCGAAGCATCTTTGAGCACCTCTATGGATTCGATATCTTCGGGGTTCAAACCGGCCAATCCCGACCTGCTGATGGATGTGGGAGTTACCAATCCTCCGGCGCTTGGTTCGAGGCTTTCGCCGGGAACTACCACGCCATCTACAACAAAGACCGGAGCGCTTCCGGCGCCTCGGATGGATATTTCCACATTTCCGCCCGGCTGGGCGCTGGCCATCGTAGCCTGTAAACCGGCCGCACGTCCCAGCAAGAGTTGAGACATATTGCTATTGCCCACCTTGGGAACATCGTCGGCCGAGATTTTCGAGATAGCCGTTGTTAGATTTTTTCGCGATACGGTACCGTATCCTACCACCACTACTTCGTCCAGTCCCAGCGAATTTTCTTCCAGCCGGACTTTCAGTCTTGTTTGATTACCAACCGCAACCTCCATCGTATTGTATCCGATATACGAAATGATGAGGGTTGCCTGAGCGCCGACAGACAAAGAGAAATTACCGTCAAGGTCGGAAACGACCCCATTCGTTGTACCTTTCTCTACAATGTTGGCGCCGATAATCGCTTCGTCGTTCCGGTCTACTACCGTTCCGGTAATTGTCCGGTTGTTTTGCTGAGGGCTTGCTTTCGCATCAACCGCCCCGAACGGACAAACACAAACCGCCGTTGCAAAGACGAAAAGGCATACCACCTTTCCGCATAGCCGGTTTGTTCCGTTGAATAATTCTGTTAACAAGGATCGTTTTTCCATAAGTTTATTACAAATATAAATGAATACTTTTTGTTGTTCTTGTTTCACCTCCCCCAATTACACGTCCCGGAAAAGGCGGAGGCAAGGTAGAGCGAATTCCTCCGGCTGTAAAGTTTATTTCGGACATAATAGGATAATAATTGGACATCCGGCGGGGAAACACAGAAACTATATTAATTTTGTCCATACATAATGATAAGGATATCCCATGAACGAAGTAAGAATAGACAAATGGATGTGGGCGACACGTATATTCAAGACCCGTACAATAGCCGCCGAAGCCTGCAAGAAAAACAGGGTCTTGATAGGCGGAGTGAACGTAAAGCCTTCCCGGATGATTAAACCCGGAGACGTGATACAGGTACGCAAACCGCCTATTACATTCTCGTTCAAAGTACGGGGATTAACGGAACGTCGCATGAGCGCCAAACTCGTTCCCGAATACTTGGAGAATGTAACACCGCCCGAACAATACGAAATACTGGAAATGAATCGCGTGGCGGGCTTTGTAGACCGAGCCAAAGGAACCGGCCGACCTACCAAAAAAGACCGCCGCGAGTTGGAACAGTTTGCCGAAACGGACGATTTTGATTTCGATTTTGATTTCGAAGATTAACCACGAATCACGAACCCTTAAATCACGAATAAAAATGAATTTCTTAACAGGAATGAATGCACTGACATTAGTTTTCGCCGCCTTGTGCATTTTTGCAATCGCGTACCGGTTTTATGGTTTGTTTTTAGCCAACAAGGTGCTGAAAATAGACGGCAACCGTACAACGCCGGCAGTGAAATATGCCGACGGTCACGATTACGTGGCTACGCATAAACACGTACTCTTTGGACACCATTTCGCCGCCATTGCCGCCGCCGGGCCGCTTGTAGGGCCTGTCCTGGCAGCGCAGTTCGGTTTTTTGCCCGGTACGTTATGGATTCTGATTGGTTGCGTATTAGGCGGAGGAGTCCACGATTTGGTGGTGCTTTTCGCTTCCGTCCGTCACAAAGGGCAAAGTCTGGCAACGATAGCAACCCGCGAGATAGGGCCGGTAACGGGAACCATCAGCGGATTTACCATCTTGTTCATCATGATTTTATCTTTGGCCGGACTATCCTTAGCCTGTATTGGTGCGATGCACAACGCGCCGTGGTCGCTCTTTACGGTTGCCGCCACGATTCCTATCGCCATTCTGATGGGAGTGATTATGAAATTTCGCCGTCACAGTGTAACGTTGGCCAGCGTAACGGGAGTCGTTTTATTATTGGCAGGAATTATTTTCGGCAACCGGCTGATGCAGCCCGATATGTTGGGACATTGGTTTAACTGGGACGTGAAAACGATTTCGATAGCGATTCCCGTATACGGCTTCTTTGCTTCCGTTCTCCCCGTCTGGTTACTGCTTGTTCCGCGCGACTATCTTTCTACGTATCTGAAGATAGGCACGATCCTGATGTTGGCTTTGGGGATTGTTTTCGTACGTCCGGTTTTGCAGATGCCTCCTCTCACGGACTTTATCCACGGAGGCGGGCCGATTATCGGCGGGCCGGTTTTCCCTTTTATTTTCATCACCATTGCCTGTGGAGCTATTTCGGGATTCCACGCCGTTGTATCGACAGGTACTACACCGAAGATGATTGAAAACGAGCGCCAGATACTTTTCGTCGGATACGGCGCCATGCTCACCGAAGGATTTGTAGCCATCATGGCCATGATAGCAGCCTGCACCCTGATGCCGGGCGATTATTTCGCCATCAACACCCCGCTCGAAGCGTACGAGGGATTGATGGCCTCCCACCCATCGCTGGCTCCCGTCGATTTGTCGTACCTGAGCGAACATATCGGCATCGACCTTCGCGGACGTACCGGAGGCGCTGTTTCGCTGGCTGTTGGGATGGCGCATATTTTCAACAACATCCCTTATATGGACAAACTCATGGCCTACTGGTATAATTTCGCCGTTATGTTCGAGGCCGTTTTCATCCTGACAGCCATCGACGCCGGCACTCGTATCGGACGCTTTCTATTGCAGGAAATGGCCGGCCGCGTTATGCCCAGATTTAACGACAAGAACTGGACGCCGGGAATCCTTATGGCCGGTACGGTTTTCACCTTTGCTTGGGGATATTTGGTTTATACGGGAAATATCAGCAGCATCTGGCCGCTGTTCGGGATGAGCAACCAATTGCTTGCCCTATGCGCATTGATTGTCTGCACCACCGTTTTACTTCGGATGAATCGCGGTATCTACTGTTTGTGCACCGCTATACCGGGCGTATTCATGGCCGTGATTACTTTCTGGGCCGGATACGTGCAGGTGAGCCGGATATACCTTCCCCAGAAACAATACCTGCTGGCCACCTTGGCCGTTATCGCTATGGTTTTGGTTGTCGCCGTATTTGTCGGCGCGTTGAGGAAATGGATTTCTTTGCTGAAAATAAAAACAACCGTCGTCGATGCATACGGCGAAGAGGTAAAAGAAACGGCGGTAGAATAACCACCGCCGTTATCTTCCCGAAACTTATTCCTGATATCCCTGGAACCAGTTGCCCGGTTTAAGATCTTTTATATCGATGCTTGTTTCCCTTTTGCCAAGTAAATGCTCGGAAAAATAATCCACCATGCGCCAGTAGAAGTACTCGTTGTAATTCTCGAAATGATGTCGCTGATTGGGGATGATAAGCATATCGAATCGTTTGCCTGCTTTGATTAGTTCGTTCACCACCAAGATGGTATTGGCCGGATGGACGTTGTTGTCTATTTCCGAGTGAATCAGCAGCAGATGCCCTTTCAGGTTTTTGGCTAATTCCTGATTGGCGGGTACTTTGATTGAGAAGGTGATATTCCCTTCCTCGTCCGTGACTTCTTTCACCCCATGATGTTTTTCACTCCAACCGCGGTTGTACACGTTATTGTCGTGATTGCCGGCGCAGGAAACGGCTACTTTGAAAAAGTCCGGATAAAGCAGCATCGCAGCCGTAGACATGAAACCGCCTCCCGAATGTCCGTGTATCCCAACGCGATTGATGTCCATGAATGTATAACGGTCGCACAATTGTTCGATTGCCGCTTTATGATCCGTCATCGGATAATCCCGCAGATTACCGTATCCGTAATTGTGATACCACTTGGATCGGCTGGGATGTCCTCCCCGGTGGCCTACCGATATAACGATAAAACCTGCCTGAGCTAACCGGTCGGTACGCGGATTCATCGGAATATAGCGGAAATACGTACCTTCCTGTTGCGGCCCCGGATATACATAATCTATGATGGGGTATACTTTGGTCGAATCGAAATCAAAAGGTTTGTACATCAGACCGTACAAGTCTGTTACGCCATCGGCTGCCTTTACTTTGAAGGGTTCGGGAAAACGGTAGCCGGCAAGCAGGAGTTGGGAGAAGTCGCTTTCTTCGAGCGTCATCAGTTTAACGCCTTGATTATTGTACAAGGCCGTAGCCGGGATGGTGTTTACCCTCGAATAATTGTCTACCACAAAACGTCCGCCTTTGTCCATATACGTCAGATGAAAATAATCGCCCGGCGTAAGTAGCTTCAGTCCTGTTCCATCGAAATTCACTCGATAGAGATGTTCGTAATACGGGGTGGTATCGTCTTTTTCTTTGCCGTTGGCTACAAAATACACCACACGCGCTTTGCTGTCCACATGTTCTATCTTGTCCACATGCCAGGAGCCTTGGGTGATTCTGTTTTTCAGGTTTCCTTTCGTGTCATAGAGGTAGAGATGCGCCCAGCCGTCGCGTTCGCTCCAATGGATGAGTTCTTCGGTACCATTGTCGGTCAGCGACAGGGGGCGCGTTTCGATATAGGTATTCATCCGTTCGTTTATGATGGCTTTTACCGAGTCTTCGCCCAAGGTGTAGGAACAGATATCTACGCGCTTCATATCCCGGCTTACACGGGTGAGGAAGAATGTGTTACTGTTCCCCAGCCAAACAGCCGGGTCGGTAAAGTTGTCTCTGGGTTTGGAGGCGAGCGAAAGAGTTTGGTCTTTGAAACATTCGGCTTTGATTGCCTTCCGGCTCTGACTGTCCAAGTCAAACAAGTAGAGATGAACAACGGGCGAGCCGGCCTCTCCGGGTAATTGGTATTTGTAGGTTTCCAACGTGGGGCGGGGCTTGGCTACGGAATTGACAACCCACAGGTCGCCCACGGCACGCTGATCTACCAGGGTGGCGGCGAAGTAACGTCCGTCCGGCGACCAGCAGCCTTGTACCGCCTTACGTTTGTGGTCGTACAACGAATCGGTACTCATCCGGTTGCGGGGCATCCCGAAGGCGAAGTCTTCCACCCCATCGGTTGTGAGCGCTATTTCGGTTACGAGACTATCTTTGGGATTGGCTTGCAGCCGTTCGTAATCGGCATAACTCATGCAATACAGATTGAGGTCTTTGGCATAGACGACGCGCGTCTTATTGGGCGAGGCGTTGGCCCATCGTTCGGTAGAGGACTTGTCTTTTTCCGTTTCCGTGAGGCGGCGCGTGATGTAATCGTACGAGAAATAAAAAGTTTTCGCCGCCGAGGCTATCTCGAAAGTAAAGGTGCGATCGTCGTCTCCGAGCTTGAGGTTGGCTATGGGCAATTGCTGAGCGGTGAAGGGGTCTTTCACCGTTTCGGTGATTTGTGCGGCCAATTCGTCCAGGTCGAAGAGGGATTGCTTCTTTGCCGTTTCCGGATCTACTACGTACCATTTGTTTCCAGCGCTTGTTTTGTATTCGTACCAAAACTTCACACTGTTCTTGAAGTACCGGGGAGTTAGTGTGTAGGAGAACAAAAGTTGTTCTGCATTAGAGGGTGCAAACCTCCGAGCCTTTGTATATTCTGGGAGAATGTCTTGTGCCGAAAGAGCTGTTGGCTGCAACAATGCCAAACAGACTGCTGCGTAAAATAAAATCTTTGCTTTCATGTATTAAAGGGTTTTTATTGTTATTGATTTGTGTTATTCTTCTTTTTACTCCTGATAACCCTGGAACCAATTACCCAGCTTGATGTCCCGGATATCGACGTCCGTTTCCTGCCGGCCCAGCAGATGATGGGAGAAATAATCTACCATGCGCCAATAGAAGTACTCGTTGTAGTTTTCGAAGTGATGCTGCTGACCGGGAATGATAAGCATATCAAAACGTTTGCCTGCCTTGATTAACTCGTTTGCCATCGTGTAGGTCTGGGCCGGATTCACGTTATTGTCTTCGTCGGCATGAATGAGCAGCAGATGACCTTTCAGATTGCCTGCAATTTCCTGATTGGCCGCCACCTTGATTTCAAAGCGGGTTTCTCCCGTCTCGTCGGTCAGTTCTTTCACTCCGTGATGTTTCTCACTCCAATTGCGGTTGTTGAGGTGGTTGTCGTGATTGCCGGCACAAGAAACAGCTACTTTGTAGAAATCCGGATAAACCAACATCGCTGCCGTAGACATAAAGCCTCCGCCCGAATGTCCGTGTATCCCTATACGGTGGATGTCTAAGAAATCGTACCTGTCGCACAACTGCTCGATGGCTGCCTTATGGTCGGCCAACGGATAATCGCGCAAATCGCCATATCCGTGATTATGATACCATTTGGAACGACTCGGATGACCCCCGCGATGACCTACGCTGATAACCACAAAACCGGCTTGCGCCAACCGGTCGGTACGAGGATTCATCGGAATGTAGCGGAAATACGTTCCCTCCATCTGAGGCCCAGGGTATACATAATCTATGATAGGATACAGTCGGGTCGAATCAAAATCGACCGGCTTGTACATAATGCCGTATAAGTCCGTCACACCGTCGGCCGCCTTTACCCGGAAAGGTTCGGGAAAGCGATAGCCTGTAAGCAGGAGTTGGGAGAAATCGCTTTCTTCGAGCTTCATCAGCAGCGTGCCCCGGTTGTTGTACAGCGCTGTTGCCGGTATGGTGTTGATGCGGGAATAATTGTCTACCACAAAACGCCCTTCCTTGTCCATGTACGTCAGATGGAAATAATCTCCGGGGGTGAGGAGCTTCAGACCCGTCCCGTCGAAGTTTATCCGGTACAGATGTTCGTAATACGGGGTGGTATCTTCGGTTTCTCTGCCATTCGCTATGAAATAGACTACCCGCGCTTTGCTGTCTATGTGCTGTATTTTGTCTACATGCCAGGGGCCTTGCGTGATTCTGTTCTTAAGCTTTCCCTCCGTGTTGTAAAGATAGAGATGCGCCCAACCATCGCGCTCACTCCAGTGGATTAGTTCGTCTCCCTGCTCCGTAAGGGCCAGCGGACGGGTTTCTATGTAGGTATTCATCCGTTCGGGGATGATGCTTTTTATCGAATCTTCGCCCAAGGTGTAGGTACATATATCCACGCGCTTCATATCCCGACTGATGCGGGTAAGGAAAAAACGCGTGTCGTTGCCCAACCATACGGCCGGTTCGCTAAGCTGCTCCACGGGCTTGGCGGCAAGCGATAGGAGTTGATTCTTATATGCCTCGGTACGGATTTCTTTCCGGCTTTTCTGCGCAAGGTCGAACAGGTAGAGGCGTACATTCGGAGCGCCCGGCTCTCCGGGCATCTGATACCGGTAACTTTCCAGTACCGGACGCGGCTGAGCGGTGGAGTGTATCACCCAAATGTCTTGAAGCGAACGCTCGTCTTGCAGGGTGGACACAAAATAACGTCCGTCCGGCGACCAAAGGCCCCTCACCCTTTTTCTTTTATGATCGTACAGCGTATCGGTACTCAAACGGTTGTGCGGCATACCGAAGGCGAAATGCTCCACGCCGTCGGTGGTGAGCGGCGTCTCGGCTACTTGCGCCTGAGGGTTCTTCTGCAATTTCTCGTAATCGGCATAGCTGATACAGTAGAGATTCAGGTCTCCGGCAAAGACGACCCATTGTTTATCGGGCGACACATTGCCCCAGGATGTTCCAACGGATGGCGTCGCGGTAGACGGGCTTAGCCGGCGGGTGATGTAATTGTACGAAAAATAAAACCGGCCTGCCGAAGAGGTTATCTCGAAGGTAAACGTTTGATCGTCGTCTTCGAGCTTGAGGTTTGTAAGAGGTAATTGCTGAGCCGTGTAGGGATCTTTTACCGTTTCGGTAATTTGCGCGGCCAACTCGTCCCGGTCAAAGAGCGGTTGTTTCTTCTGCGTTTCGGGATCCACTACATACCATTGCGTTCCTTCGCTCGTCTTGTATTCGTACCAGAACTTTGCGCTCCGATGGAAGTAATGCGGCGTAAGGGTATAGGAGAACAAAAGCTGTTCGGCATTGGCAGGCGTAAACCGGCGGGCCTGCGCGTAGCCGGGTAGCGTCTGAGCAAACAAGTGATTTGCCTGCACAAACAGGTACAGGCAAATCACTAAATGGAGAGGTGATAAAATCTTTTTTGACATATATGAATGTATTGGTGGCATCGTCACTGACCGCTGAAGGGATTCTGGTCGGCTGCGTTGATCGCTTCGTTAAGCTGAATCTCGCGGTCGGGAACCTGGAAGATCATCCGGTAATCGTTCGACTCGAAGCCTTGTACTGTTTCGCCTTTGTAGGAAAAGGTGTTCAGGTTGGCCATGCCGAAGTTGAAATGATCTCCTTTGCGTATCATCGGTTTTTGCAGTCGGAGCAGGTCGAGCAGTCCGGCCACTCCCTCGCCCTGCAATTCCTTGCGACGTTCTACGTAGATGGCTTCCAGTAGTTCTTCTTTGTTTGTTGCTCCGCTAAGCGCCGATACGTTGCGTGCCGATTGCAAGGTATTGAGCGAAGCTACGGCTGCCGAGATATTGCCGGTGTTGGCTTCGGCTTCGGCTTTGACGAGCAACATTTCCGAACCGCGCATCAGACAGTAATCACCGCGGCTGTTGCCGTTGCCGTCGCCCGGATCGTACATTTTGGCGTTCACCCAGTTTTGGGCAAAGGTGGCATCGTCGGAACGTTGCCGGAACAGGTAGCGGTCGTCGGTCGGTTCAAACAGTTCTACGTATTTGTCGTTTACAAAGAAGTTCTGATAGTTGTAGAAGCGGTCGGCCGAGCCTTCTCCCAAGGGGTAATTGTACCACATGTTGTACTGCCCGGTGCTGCCGAAGTTTTGTTCGCTCGATTGATAGACCGCCCATACCACTTCGGCGTGACGACTGCATTGGTAGAAGGAGGCCCATTCTTCTTTGTTCATCAGAGCGCCGTAGGAGGCGAGGACGTATTCGGCTTCCTGGCGGGCGTTTTCCCAATTTTGCGTCACCAAGTATGCCCGTGCCAACATGCCGGCCGTTACGGCGGCGTCGATGTAGTGTTTTCCCATCGTAGCCGGTCGTTCGTAGCCGTTTAAGAGAGACTTGGCGGAGGTAAGATCCGAAAGGATTTGGTCGTACACTTCCTTTACGGTAGAACGGGGGAGGGAATAGGGGTCGTCCACATGAAGGCGGAGCGGAACGCCGGGTTTGTTCTGGGCTATGATGTAGGTTTGTTGGTAATATTGTATCAATTGGAAGTAAGCGTAGCCGCGCATGGCTAAGGCTTGGCCTTTGATGTGGCGGCGGGTGTTTTCATTGCCCGTTACCTGGTCGATGTTGTCGAGGATGAGGTTGGAGGAGTTGATTACATTGTACATGTTTACCCACATCAGGTCGGCGTCGCCGGCAGCCGAGGTAGCTTCGGCCAGGTATTTGTAGGCTGTTAATTGTTCTCCGCCCATGCGTTCCTGGCAAAGTACGTCGCCGGCGCGCATCAGGTCGATGATTTGATGGCCGGTGATGCCTTTGTAGATTCCGCGGAAATCGGAATTGGCGTCGGTCACTAAGTAGAACTTACGATAGGCGCCTTCCAACAGCATTTGCAAGGTGGGGATGGAAGTGAGAATTTGGGTGTCTGCCATGTCGGTAGACGAGCCGGTGGTAAGAAAATCTTCGCAGCCGCTGCTTGTAAGAAGCAGGCAGACCAGCGATAAACCGTATAATATATTTCGTATCATAATGCTTGTTCGTTTTTATATATAAATAATGTAGCTTATGCAGCTTGTTAAAATGTGAGTTGAATACCTCCGCTTACGGATTTGGACGAGCCTAAAGCGCCGTCGGCATTCGAGCCATTATATGCAGAACCGTCTGCCTGAATTTCCGGGTCTGTGCCTCGCTTTGCACCAGGCCCCCAAGTAAAGAGATTTACGCCGGTTACGAATAGACGGGCGTTGGCGATTCCTGCTTTTTTAAGCAGATTCTTGGGCAACGAATATCCGAAAGAAAGGTTACGGAGGCGAAGATAATCATTTTTGAAGATAAACTTATCGGTATATTTCCGCGTTTGTGTATAATCTATCACCGTAAGGCGGGGATAATCCGTTACATCGCCCGGCTTTTGCCAGCGGTCTTTTACAAAGTCTTCCACAAGACTAAATCCCAGACGCATCGTTTGCGATTCGATGTACATGTGGTCGTACATCAAACTGCCTAAAGAATAATAGAACATCAGCGAAAAATCGAAGTCCCGGTACTGAAATGTATTGGTGATGGCTCCGTATATCTTGGGAATCGTTGTGCCTATTACGTCCATCTGAGAAGTAGAACTTACTTCGGCATAGTTGGAGGTCTTTTCCCTGCCGATTTCTTCTCCGGCATCGTTGAAAATCTTCTTCCAATATAAGGCATCACCCGTAGCAGGATCGACCCCTGCATAGCGGGGGGCTAAGATATCATAACGGCTGCCGCCTTCGTGCATCAGGTAGTAAGAGTTTCCGGCTGCGCCGGTGAAGGTATAGTCTCCATCGGGAAGGGAGGTTACTACGTTTTTGAGGAAGGTGACGTTGCCGTCTATATTCCACGAAAATTGTTTGTTGCGGATGGGCGTATAGTTAAGGGAGACTTCCAAACCCCGGTTGGATACGTCGCCCATGTTGGTGTTATAACCGGTAGCTTCGCCGGTAACGCCGGACAAGGGCAGGTCGCGATAATAGAGCAGGTCTTTCGAGGCGCGATTGAAGTATTCTACCGTTCCGGACAGTTTGCCGAAGAGGCGGAAATCGACGCCGACATTAAATTGTTGGTTTTTCTCCCACATCAAACCCGGAGTGGCTACCGAGCTGAGGCGGACGCCGGCGTTGCCGTAGAGGTTGTAGGCCGAGAAGGTGCCTTGGTAGGCGTAATAATTCTGGGTCCGGTTATCGCTTTTCATCAGATTATCGTTGCCGGTTGTTCCGAAGCTGGCGCGGAGGCTTACGTTGTTGATCCACTCGATGTCGGTAATAAACGATTCTTGCGACAGTCGCCACGAAGCTCCGGCCGAGAAAAATCCTCCCCAGCGGGTGTCGCTCGCAAAGCGGGAGGAACCATCTTGCCGGTAACTGGCCGAGAGGTAGTATTTGTTGGCATAATCGTACTCTGCCCGTCCGAAGAGAGAGAGCAAACGGTAGGTATCGCGGTAGGACTGCAGTCCGTAGGTAGAGCCGGAAGCATTGTTCAGTTCGTAGAAGTTGGCCATCATGATGCCGTTCCGATAACCGTAAAAGTATTCGTAGTTGCGGGCATAGAGTTCGTGACCCAGCAGGAAGTTGATGTGATGGTCTTTGTTTATGTCCGCCTCGTAGGTAAGGAGATTGTTCCAGGTGGTAGATGTTTGCCGTGTTGCCGTTTTGTAGGACGTCCCGCCGGAACTGAGGATGGTAGTTCCCCAACCGTCGGCATCGCTTTGCGAAGAGCCATGCACGGCCGAATTGTAGTTGTTTATCTTTCTTGACGTATTATCGAGGCTTAGATTGGTGCGGAAGGTAAGACCTTTCAGTAAATTTACCTCTACAAAACTTCGCGCAGAGACGACATCCCGGTAGGTTACGTTAAAATTCCAACTTCCGTCGTTGTCCGTATCGGTAGCGAGAGCATTGGCAAAGTTGTTTGTCCCCGCCCATTCTTTGCGATAATAGCCAAAATCGAGCATACGTTCTCCCGTCTTTTCGTTGTAGACCCAATCCGTATTGTCGGTATTGCGCAGCCAGGGCGACACGTAGGTTTGCATATTGCGCAGAAAGCGCGTAGCGTTATTCCCGTTGTTCTGCCTCGAATGAGTGTACGACATATTCAGCCCCACCGTGAAGCGCTCGTTGATACGGTTGGTAATATTGGAGCGGAAGGTGTAACGATTAAAAAGTTGTCCAATCGTAAAGCCCTTATCATCCAAGTAAGAAGCGGAAAACATATAATTCAGGTCTTCATTGTTGCCCATCCCGCTCACACTGGCGTTATACTCCTGCCGCAGATTCTTGCGCAGATAATTTCCCGGCCAATCATAATCGGCCGGATCCCACACCAATTGGGCATCAGCCTTCATCTTTCCATCCAAGCCTACGGGAGTATCCGTATTGTAGGGATGCACGTAAACGCTTTCTCCCTTGGAATTTTGATGTACGGCTATCAGGTAAGGAATCACATGGTCGGTGGCGTACCGGCGGGCCGTAGCATCGTCTTCGCCGTCCACGTAGAAGCGGTCGTTATAGAAGGCTTCCCACTGATATTCGTAGAACGTTCCGGGGTCCATCACCTTGGGAAAAGGTACGGCCAATTCCGAGTATCCCCAGTTGGTATTGAGACTTACCACGGCCTTTTTGAGTTTAGCCTTTTTGGTTGTAATCATCACCACGCCATTGGCCGCTCTGGAACCGTATAGCGACGAAGCGGCGGCATCCTTGAGCACCGTCATCGACTCGATATCGCTGGGCGCGATGGCATTGAGGCTTCCGTCGTAGGGTACTCCGTCTACCACGTAGAGCGGCGACGTGGCAGCCCGGATAGAGCCTACGCCCCGGATGGTAATAATCGGGTCGCCCGCGGGGTCTCCTAAGTTATTGATAACGGAAACCCCGGCGCT
Organism: Tannerellaceae bacterium; assembly: GCA_031284375.1. Taxonomy (GTDB): domain Bacteria; phylum Bacteroidota; class Bacteroidia; order Bacteroidales; family Tannerellaceae; genus DFXE01. The sequence continues at coordinate 15,624 of JAISZY010000067.1, forward strand.
CAGTCCCTGCAAAGCAGCGGCGGGATTGGAGGCCGGCGTCTTAGAGATTTGTTCGCTACTCACGGCCAGCGCCGAACCGGTAAAGGTAGATTTCTTGGCCGTCCCGTAGGCCACAACCACCACCTCGTCCACTTCCAAGGCTTGTTCTTTGAGAACGATTTCCATCTTCCCGTCCTTGGCATCTACGGTTGATGTTTCGTAGCCGATGCTCGATATCTGCAAGCTACTTCCGGCCGGCACAGTGAGGGAGAACGCTCCATCAATGCCGGTTACGGTTCCCTGCGAAGTGCCCTTCACAATCACCGTTGCGCCGATAACGGCTTCGCCGGACTCGTCCGCCACAACGCCTTCGATGTGTATCCGGTTTTGTCCGAACATCGAGGCAGACATAAAACACCCCAGTATCAAACTCATCAAGAGCTTGCATACGCATTTTCCTAAACAATTTTTTACCATAATCTAATTTGTTTAATAAATAGTAAACGATTCATATAAGCAGTATAAAAAGTAGAGTTTGTTATTTGAATAACCTTAAAACCGGTTGCAAATGTATTAATAAAAACGAAACCTCCAAAACAAATTGTTCTTATTTCTGCATCTTTTGCAGCAATAACATAGAAATGAAAACAATAAGTATGCAAATTATTTTTGTTTAAATCGAAAAGAAAACTTTTTGCACAAGCTTCTGCGCAAGGTTTTTTGCTTGCCGTAGTCTGTGTAGAAGCGTGTTTCGATACTTCGGAAAAAGCGCAGGAGCCGTAGAACCAATGGTTTTGGAGTTCGTCAAACGATTTTCTCCGAAACCATTGGTGGTTTTGGAGTTTTTCAAACGATTTACTCCAAAACCATTGGTGGTTTTGGGGTTTTTCAAACGATTTACTCCAAAACCATTGGTGGTTTTGGGGTTCGTCAAACGATTTACTCCGAAACCATTGGTGGTTTTGGAGTTCGTCGAACGATTTACTATCGGCGCATGGATGGGTCTGGTGTTTTTCGAATGATTTACTCCGAAACCATTGATGGTTTTGGGGTTCGTCGAATGATTTACTCCAAAACCATTGGTGGTTTTGGGGTTTGTCGAACGATTTCCTCCGAAACCATCCGTGGTTTTGGGGTTCGTCGAATGATTTCCTATCGGCTCATCCGTGGGTTTGGAGTTCGCCGAAAATTTTTCTATCGGAACACGCGGATGCCGGGAACCGGGAAAAAGGTGAAGAATATAAAGCCGATTGCACGCAGAGTATTACCTTTGCCGTACAAACGTATAGAATTATGACAAAGAATCTATTTTTTATCCTCCTGCTGATGATGGTTTCCATCGGCATATCCTCTGCTCAGAAACGCGAATATGCACTTGTTGTGCACGGTGGAGCAGGTAATCTGAGCGCTACCGAAAACGACCCCGTGCGCGCGCCGCTTCTTTATGCTGCGATGGATTCGGCTTTGCGCATTGGCGAAAAAATTTTAGCCGAAGGCGGAACGGCAGAAAAGGCTGTCTTGGCCGTTGTTACTTATCTGGAAGATAACCCGCTCTTTAACGCCGGCAAAGGAGCCACCGTTACCGCAGATGGAACCTTTGAACTCGATGCGGCCATCATGCTGGGAAAAGATTTGAGCGCCGGCGCAGTGGCGGGAGTCAAAACGGTAAAGAATCCCATCACGTTGGCGTATGCTGTGCTAACGGAGTCGGAACATGTGATGCTGAGCGGAAATGGGGCCGAACTTTTTGCCGCCCAACAAGGCTTGGAAACAGTCGATAATGCCTACTTTGCCACGCCGCGTACGCTGGAATGGATTGAGCAACTCAAAAAAGAAAGCGCCAAGAACGGCACCGTGGGGTGTGTAGCGCTCGACCGAAACGGTAACTTGGCCGCCGGCACCAGCACGGGTGGTATGTTGCGGAAACGCTGGGGGCGCATCGGCGACGCACCTATCATCGGAGCCGGTACGTATGCCGACAACGAAAGTTGCGCCGTATCCTGCACCGGTCACGGGGAGTACTTTATCCGTCATGCTGTGGCCTTTAACGTTTGCGCCCGCTACAAATACCTGCACGAACCGGTAGACCGGGCTGCCGGCTACGTCATCCATCAGGAACTCAATGCCAATGCAGGCAACGGGGGTCTCATCGCCTTGGACAAGGAGGGGAACATTGCCATGCCCTTCAACAGCAACGGCATGATACGCGCTTGCCTTTACAAAGAAACCGGCGCATCCGCCGGCGTTCGCCAAACGGGTATAGGCCGGGATTTGAGAACTATTGGAGGAACAGAAAAATAAATAACCGATTGCCGCGTTTGTTTTGTGTATACATACAAACAACTAATACATGAAAGATAACTATTGCGTCATTATGGGTGGGGGAATCGGCAGCCGATTCTGGCCGTTCAGCCGGGTGAATTACCCAAAGCAGTTTCTCGATTTTTTCGGCACAGGCAGATCGCTGCTTCAGATGACATTCGACCGCTTTGCCGAATTTATTCCTATCGATAATATTTATATCGTTACCAATGTTTCGTACTTCTCTCTTGTGAAGGAACAACTGCCTCAGATGCGGGAGTCCAACATTCTCCTTGAGCCTTCTCGCCGGAATACGGCGCCCTGCATCGCCTATGCTGCGTATCATATAAAAGCTTGTAATCCGAAGGCGAATATCGTTGTGGCGCCATCGGACCATTTGATATTGAAGGGGGATATTTTCCGGCAGAATGTAGAAAAAGGATTGGAGTTTGTGCAAAACAACAAGGCCTTGGTTACGCTGGGCATCAAGCCCTCTCGTCCGGAAACGGGCTATGGATATATTCAGCGCGACCATAAGGAGAAATGGGGGGAGTTTCTTAAAGTAAAGACGTTTACCGAGAAGCCGAATCCGGAATTAGCTCGGATTTTTTTCGAGAGCGGGGAATTTTACTGGAACTCCGGGCTTTTCCTCTGGCATGTAGACGCCATCCTCGAAGCCTTTGCCAAGTATCTGCCGGACATCAGCAGCCAGTTCGACCTGGGGAAGGAACTTTTTAATACGCCGGCCGAAAAGGAATTTATCGAAGAGTGCTTCCCCTCTTGCCCCAATATATCCATCGACTACGGTCTTATGGAAAAAGCAGATAACGTCTATATGATGTGCGTGGACTTCGGCTGGGCGGATTTAGGCACCTGGGGTTCGTTGTACGACTTGGCCGAAAAAGATGAACAAAGCAACGTGAAATTAAAGAACAGTCGCGTTGTTTTGTACGATAGCAGCAACAACATCGTAGCCATCGACGATCCGGCTCGTTTGGTGGTAATCGAAGGATTGGACAATCATTTGGTGGCCGAATCGGGCAATGTCTTGCTCATCTGCAAGAAAGATAACGAACAACGCATCAAACAATTCATAGCCGATGCGCAATTAAAATTCGAGAAGGAATATAATTAAAACACCTCTATTGTATGAGAATTGTACAGATTCTAACTATGCTGACCGTCGTTCTGGGCGCTCATTACTATTTGTTTTACAGGCTTTGGGGGATGATACCGCTTCATACGGGGCGTATCATCCTGGCGATTGTTGGCGTGACGGCGATTTTGTTTCCTATTCTCAGTATGTCTGTGGGCAATTATTTGCCTCAGGCGCTCACAGCCTTTATGTACAAGATTGGGATGTCGTGGATTATCATTTTCCTGTATCTGCTGCTGGCCGTTGTGTTAATCGACCTCGTGCGTATCACGCATCTCCTGCCTGTGGAAAAGTTTTTCTCCGGCAGTTGGGTAGGGTTTATCGCTCTGATATCGGCGGTCACGCTGTGTTTTGTGGGGGGCTATATCCATTATCTGAACAAAAAGAAGGTAGAGCTTCCCCTTACCGTACACAAAGCGATTGGGCGCAAAGCTCCGCTGAAGATTGTAGCCATAAGCGATTTGCATTTGGGGTACGGGATTGGGAAGAAAGAATTTGAAAGTTGGTTACCCCTTATTAACGACGAAGAACCGGACATTGTATTGATTGCAGGCGATTTGGTAGACAGCAACACCCATCCGTTGTTTGCCGGGAACTATGCGGAATCGGTCGGAAAGATTCGGGCAAAGTATGGGGTTTATGCCGTTTTGGGTAATCACGAGTACATAGGCAATGCGGAGAAGAGCGCCGCCTTCTTACAGTTGGCGGGAATTACTTTGCTGCGTGATTCGGCGGTATTGATAGACAACTCGTTTTACGTTATCGGTCGCGACGATCGTTCCAACAGAAGGCGGAAATCCGTAGAAGAACTCCTTACGTCTGTCGATAAGACCAAGCCGCTTATTCTGCTCGATCATCAGCCGGTAAACCTGTCTGAAGCCGAGCAGAACGGGATAGACGTGCAATTGTCCGGTCACACGCACAACGGGCAGGTATGGCCTTTTTCGTGGGTGATTGCCAAACTTTTCGAGCACCCGTACGGATATCTAAAGAAGGGGGAGAGTCATATTTATGTCACGTCCGGTTTAGGTATTTGGGGCGGAAAGTTCCGGATAGGCAGTCAGTCCGAATATGTGGTTATTCGTCTGACTTCCGACGAGGGTCGCTAAACTCGCACCCGCAGTAGGGCTGATTATAAAATCCATGTTCCCGGAGCAGCGCCAACCTTCGTTCGCTACGTCCATCCTTTCGCCAGTTTTTTTCCATGAACGTCAGATTTTCAAATTGGGAGGCAGCCTCGTGTCCGGCCTCCGCAATTTGTTGAAGGTTTTTCCATCGGGAAGAAGCCAGTGTTGTCGCAAATCGGTCGAAGCCCCTTTCGTTCGCCAGGCGAGCCGTGGCGAGGAGTCGTATGCGGAAACATTGCAGGCAGCGCTTGCCCCGTTCCGGTTCATTCTCCAGTCCGGCTATCCGGTTGAGCCATTGCGCGTGATTATAATCTCCGTCAATAACTTCAAGTCCCAGCGTTTGTGCATAGCGGGTACATTCCGTTTTCCGGATTTCGTATTCTTCCGCAGGGAAGATATTCGGGTTGTAATAGAACAAGACAGGCCGTATACTGTTTGCCAACAGCCATTCAATAACCGGCGCACAGCAGGGAGCGCAACATGTATGGAGTAATAGCGGCATGAATAACGTTCAGGAGCATCGGATGGAAAGACCCAGTCGCAGCACGGTTGTCTTCTTGATGTCGTTCAATTCGCAGAGGCGGCTAACGGTTGTTCCGTATTTTTCGGCAATGGCTCTCAGGGTATCGCCGGATTGTATCTTGTGATATACAGGTGTGGCACTGACTTCTACGGTTTTCACGCTTGGAGTTTTCGAGGAAATACCGCATCGCAAGGATTGTCCCACCCGAAGAGTGGAAGAAGTTTTCAGTCCGTTCAGCCGGCACAGTTCGCCTATAGTAGTACCGTATTGCCGGGCGATAGCGCCAAGGGTGTCGCCGGATTTTACGCGATGAAAAACAACCTGGTTTTCGGAAGCGGTATATATATTACTGTTTCGGCCGTTTATCTTGATGTTACGAAAAACGAACAAATCCTGATGGGGCGCTTTATTTTCAAAGTCGATAATTTCGGCCGGGTTGATAGCTTGTCCTAAGAAGCGAGTTTCAAAATGAAGATGAGAGCCGGTAGAACGTCCCGTATTCCCGCCCAAGGCAATCGGGTCTCCGGCATTGACGATATCGTTTACATCCACCAACCAATCCGACAGATGACCATATACGGTTTCCAATCCATTGGGATGTCTGATTAGCAAATATTTTCCATACCCGCGTCGTTCGGTATTCCGGATTCTCACTTTCCCCGAAAAGGCTGCGTAAACCGTATCTCCAATCTGCAACTTCAAATCAATCCCCCGATGCATACGTCTCCGGCGTGGCCCGTACAAGGAAGTTACTTTCAGTTCGTCCTTATGAAGGGGAATAGTAAACGAGGAGCAATTTATTTCGCAGGAATCGGGAAAAACGACATAGGCCGTATCGGCCCGGAAGGGATCAACCCAGCGCGTATCCCAGTTATCGCCATATAGTTCGTTGGCGGGGAAGAGCAAATCTTCTTCTTCCCGAAGAAGGTCGTCTTCCAATGTAGCTATTTTTTCCAGCGCTACGTTGGTTTTAATTACCCGGTCGGCCATCAATACGGAAATATGTTCGTCCAATATAGTAGCTTGTACAGAGTTTCCCTTGTGTTGTCCTTCCGCTTTCAAGACAGACCCAAATATAATACAGCAGGTTAATAATAATTTTACATCCATTTTATCACTGTTCTTTTTCTCGTGTGTGTGTTAGAGTGGGGGCAAATATCGCGAAATATGTTCGGCATACAAGAAAGCGTATCGTGAAAATTTCACAAAAGACTATAAATACTGATGACAATACCGTACATTTGCACTTCAAATAATTAATAATCAATTAAACAGTATGTGTATGGAATTATCGGTAAAAAAACTGACGTCGGGAGTTCTTGCCTTTTGTACAGCGTTCCTGTGGGTTTCGTGTGGCGAGGAAAAACAGAATATTCTCACTCCGGAAGAAATAGCAGATGGATGGCAGTTGTTATTCGACGGCGAAACACTTTCGGGATGGAAAGACTACAATGGTACTACGCTGACGCAACCTTGGCATGTAGTAGATGGAACGATTCAGGCCAAAGGAGATGGAAGCGATGCAAGCGGCTACATTGTAACGGAAAAGCAGTATGAAAACTTCGAACTGTCTTGGGATTGGAAACTATCCAAAGGTGGCAACAGCGGCATCTTGTACCACGTTGTGGAACGTCCGCAATATGCAGTACCCTATGTTACCGGACCGGAATATCAGTTGATAGACGAAGCCAACTTCCCCGAACCATTGGAAGATTGGCAGAAATTGGGTGTAGATTATGCCATGCACTTACCCGACCTGTCACTTATGAAAGTAAATCCGCAGGGCGAATGGAACAATTCCAAAATTGTTTTCGACAACGGACATGTGGAACATTGGCTGAATGGCGCCAAAATCGTAGAATTTGAAGCCTGGACGGATGATTGGTTTGCCCGAAAGAACAGCGGGAAGTGGGCAGACGCTCCGGAATACGGTTTAGCAAAGAAAGGTGTTCTTTGCCTGCAAGATCACGGATATCCGGCTTCGTTCCGTAATATAAAGATCAAGGAATTGCCGCGTAAGACGAAAGAAGCAACTCTATTCAACGGCGCGGATTTAACCGGTTGGGAGGTATACGGCACAGAATTATGGTACGTGAAAGACGGTTTGTTGTACTGCGAAAGCGGGCCGGACAAAAAGTATGGCTATCTGGCTACACGCGATTACTACGACGACTTTGAACTGTCGGTCGAGTTCAAGCAAGAGGCCGATGGAAATTCCGGTGTATTCATCCGTTCATTCATTGAAGAAGGAGTAAAAGTAAACGGCTGGCAGGTGGAAGTTGCTCCTCAGGGGCACGATACCGGCGGCATATACGAATCCTACGGACGAGGCTGGCTGATTCAGATACCGGACGAAAAAGAAAACATACTGAAAGTAGGAGACTGGAATACGCTACGCATGAAAGTACAAGGCGACAACGTTACGACTTGGCTGAACAACGAAGAAATGGTGAACTTTACCGACGAGAAAATCGGCGCCGGACAAGGACGCATCGCTCTCCAGATTCACGACGGCGGCGGCATTAAAGTGGCCTGGCGTAATCTTGTAGTAAAAACATTATAATATTCCGGTCATACGGGATAATCAAAAGAAAGAATGGCAGTAGAGGGAATCTACTGCCATTCTTTTTTCTCTATTATCACACGGTTTAGGTGAAGGTTTTAACTTATTCCGGTCGGAAGGAAATTATCATTTAGTCAAAACTATCATTTAGTCAAAAAAATGCTTTGCAAAAGTCGTTTTTTTGCCGCCAAACTCTCCGCGAGTCTTCAAAAACGCCTGGATTTTAGGGTTTGACAAATACAAAATGCTGTATATATTAGAATATAATCACCTTTAAGATGTATGAATATATGTAGAAATAACAATGAGACATGTATTTATCTATAAATAATGCAATATGATATCATATTCAATTACACCCAAGAACCCATTTGGCTTCATAAAAAATGTTGCATATAGGTGAAATTTTTATAATTCACCATGTTCTCAAATTTTCTTAAGCATCGCTCCGGAGAGTCATTGCAATGATTTTAAAAATCATTGTAATGACTCTCAATAGACATGGTAATGATTCCGGGAAGACATTGCAATGATTTCCGGAGAACATGAGTATCGAATTACCGAAAGACGTAAAATGTTTTTACGAAACAATTAATTTGTCTTGATTAACTTTAAAATACATTATCAATTCGATAGTGAAACTCCTATTTAACTGTCGGATTATACCTGAATTAACTGAATTTAGAATCAGTTAAAGATTATAAACAAGTCGCGCAAAGGTATACTGTCGGGAAACCCGAACATACAGCAAATACAGTCTTTTCTTAATACCACAAATCCCTGTTTTCGAATTCTTTATATTTTCAACTCCACATTCGCTTCTGTACCCTTTCCCGGTTCGGAATAAATCTCTATATGACCACCAAAAGCGGAAAGGCGGGTTTGCATATTGTTTATGCCCATACCCGGAGGAGTGGTTTGTAAGTCAAAACCACACCCATTGTCCACTACCGAAAGGTAAGTCGTTTCTTCATCTATATTGAAGTGGACATCTATATGGGATGCTCCCGAATGTTTCAGCGCATTGCTTACCAACTCGTATGCGCAACGATAAATCACTAACTCCTTATCCGAGTCGAATCGGCGACACGGTTCCATAAAATGGAATTCTGCTTCGGGGATGGAGCGACAAAAGTCATCCAATGCGGGGATAAGCCCTTTTTCAACCAAAGGAGCGGGCATAATATGGTGAGACACCCGTCGTAACTCCACGATGGATTTGTCAAGTCCGTCCAACGCTTTGTTGAAATACTCCGCTTCCTTGTTTTCAATAACAGAATACGATTTCATGATGTTCATGTTGTTTTTTACGACTGATAGCATGGCGCCTACCCCGTCGTGCAAATCTCGGGCAATTATTTCTCGTTCTGCTTTTTCCGCATCCAAAGCCGAACGGGCGGCAACAAGTTCTTTCTCCTGTTCCAATTGTTTAATTTGTTGTTCTGCTATTTTACGCTTTTGAGTGGACAAACGATGACAATAGAACAAAAGAACGATGACCGATAATAAGGCAACTACAATAGAAGCTCCGAGCCATATATATAGTTTTTGTTCATTTTCCAAAGCAGCGATGCGCATTTCTTTTTTCTCAGTTTCGTATTTGGCTTCCATATCAGCCATCGTTTTCCGACTGCTTTGATTTGTTTGCGTTTTTATATAATCGTCGTACTTCTTAAAAAACATCAACGCTTTGTTATTATTTCCCAAAGCAATATTGGATACTATGATATTTTTTAGTAAGTCGCTTCCTGTGTAGATTCCCGTGGAATCTATTGCCCAAGCTTTGAATGCGGCATCTTCACACTCTTCAAAGCGGTTTTGGACACGATATACGTTTGAAATTGTACCCCACGCCACGGTAAGCATCTTCGGGTCACCTGTTTCCGGTGCAATTTGTAGGCATTCATTTGCATATTTCAAAGCATTATCGTAGTCTCGCAGATAATCGTAATAGATTTCAGATAATGCATGTGCTGTAGCTGTTTGGTATATTTTATGATCAAGTTTATGGCTGAGTGCATAAGCTTTCAATTCATACTCCAACGCTAATTTAGCCTTATCGTGTTCGTCATTATTGCCTGCAAGTTTATGGCATATAGCACCGAGTTCAAAATAAACTTGCATTTTCCCTTCATCATACTCTATCTCTTCTGCTATTCCTTTTGCTTTTTCCAAATAGTAAATTACTCTTTCGTCATTTTCCATCCCTCGGTACAAACTGGAAATATTGGACATAATTTTTACGCAGGCTTGTTTATCTCCCGTAGCTTCATAGACTGATAATGCTTTCATGAAGTATTCCAAAGCGGATGTATATCTATCCTGACGTGCGTATAAAATTCCTATATCCCCATAAACAGCAGCTTCTTGTGCATTGTTTTTTGCCTTTTGGGCAAAATCAAGCGCTTTTTCATAATAAATAAATGCCGTATCATAGCTTGATTTTGTACCATATATCCTTCCTATGGCAGCATTAAATTTAGATGTCATTATTTTATTATTCTCTTTTTCAGCCTGTATCAATCCTTTTTCAGCAAATTCGGAAGCTTTTTCTATGTCATAATACGCATAAGTCCCGAATATTTTGTAATAAAGCTCCAATTGTTCTCCTGGAGTGACTTTCTTCGTATTCAATACATTTTTAAGCGAATCAACATTCAATTGCTGTGCATTCAAAAGCATCGGAAACAAACACAAGAAGAGAAAAAATATTTTTTTCATGATATAGATAATTTAAATGTTATTCAATCAGCCCCTCTTTGCGTGCATTGGCAACGAGTTCGACGAGATTTGATTCTTTCGGTTTCAGATTCTGTTTCTTGCGGAATGAAACTACGGTTGAGAGAGCCACCTCTAATTGCTCGGCAATTTGCGGATTATTCATTCCTTTTGACATCATTTGCAAAACTGCCTTTTCGCGGGGCGTAAGGCTGATTTCCGGTTTGGTAGTCTTTCGGATAATCTGCTCCATCTTTTGGCTGATATATATTTCGCCACGCATTACCGCATCAATGGCTTCGAGTACTTCGCACACAGCGCCGCTTTTCGTGATATAGCCCGAAGCACCGTTTTTCAGCATCAGTAGTATCACACATGGATATTCGTCGTGACTGGTCAGTCCGATGATTCTCAGTTGCGGGTACAGCTTGCGCATCTCGTCACAAAATACGATACCGTCTCCGTCCGTCATGTCGATGTCAAGCAATAACACATCGGGACAATTCAATGTCAACGCCTTTCGGCATTCCGACAACTTGAGTGACGACCCTGTCACACAAGCATTCTCCGAAGCGTTGATTACAAGAATCAACAATTCCACCACCATTGCGTGGTCGTCCGTTATATGTACGTTTATCATTGTATTCCTTTTGTTTTTTCGTTCCTGCAAAGATAGAGGTGACATAAATCCGCCTATCCCCCGAATAGGGGATAAATATACGAAATTCGCCCAATACTTTTGTGGAAATATTTTTGAAATTTAGAAACAACATGAAAACAAGAGAATTTGAACTCCGAAAAAGCATCCCCGGATGCATAATGACACTGTTTCTTGTAATATTGGCATTGATTTATACAGGATGCAGTAAAGACAATGAAGTAACCACTTATACTGTTATTTTTGATGCGGACGGTGGCAGTCCCGTTCCTCCCACTCAAAGTGTAGAAGCTGGAAATACAGTAACTGCACCCGCTACCAACCCGGCCAAATCCGGCTAGTTACTTTTCCTTATGATGTAAGCAGCATGACAAATAATTTTACATTGTATGCCAAGTGGGCAACAGGAAGTAGCGCTAACCCGTCAGGTTATAAAATGTTTACGTCCATATCTGAAATGTCA